>NZ_LFEL01000150.1:0-4666 GCF_001037965.1 Bacillus sp. LL01
GGATGATCGGAATGAACGCCTCTCGTGCGTATACCTTACTTTTAGGTGAAAAAGGGATAAATGATGTTTTTTCAACGGGACGTGTTCAAACACCAACTTTAGCATTAATTGTAAAGAGAGAAAAAGAAATAAAAGCATTTAAATCAGAACCTTTTTGGGAAGTGAAGGCAACCTTTCAGATGGAAGAAAAAATGTATGAGGGGACTTGGCATAAAAAAGGTGAAACAAGAGTACAATCGGCTAAACAAGCACAGCAAATAGCTCAATTTTGTGAGGGGAAACCAGCAGTTGTAACGGAAATCAAGGAAGAGAAAAAACGTTACCAACCACCGTATTTATATAATTTATCAAGCTTACAAGCAACGGCAAACAAACGATATAAATTCTCTCCCAAAAAAACATTAGACGTTGCTCAAAAACTATATGTGAAAGGATATATCTCATATCCGAGAACAGACTCCAGCTTCATTACCAAAGGAGAAGCTGATACCTTTTCTACAATTTTATCTAAATTGGCTCAATTTAAAGAGTATCAAGCTTATTTTCCCTTACCGATTAAAAGCTTACAAGCAAATCGGCGTTATGTAAATGATCAAAAAGTGAGCGATCACTATGCGATTATTCCAACTGAACAAGTACCAAATGTTGAAAAGCTTACAGGTGAAGAGAGTAAAATTTATGACCTTATTGTACGATCCCTACTTGCAGCCCATGAACAAGAAGCGATCATAAGTCATAGTCATATTGAAACAACGGTAGAAGAGCGGGCAACCTTTCAATCGAAAGGAAAGCAGATGCTTCAAGAAGGATGGCGTAAGGTTATTTACAATGAGTCGAAAAATAATCAAGATGTCCTCCTTCCACCACTCTCAAATGGGGAAGAAGGAACGGTTGTGAAATCCATTGTAAAGGAAAGTATGACCCAACCACCAAAACGTTACACGGAAGGTCAACTGATTACTGTAATGAAAGCTGCTGGAAAGTCGATTGAAGATAAAGAGTTAGAGAAAGTATTAATGGAGGCTCAAGGACTTGGTACAGAGGCTACAAGAGCTGGAATTATATCGATCCTAAAAGATCGTGGTTACATGATTGTAGAGAAAAACATTGTATCCCCTACTCCTAAAGGGTGCTTATTAATAGAGGCACTTGGCTCTAGTATTCTTGCTTCTCCTGAAATGACAGCAAAGTGGGAACAACGCCTAAGCGAAATTGGAGAAGGTGATGCTTCTGCAGAGGCATTTATGGAACAAGCAAAAAAGCTATCTATTCATTTGATTGATGAAGCCGCATCTCAATCTAAGAATTGGGATTTTACTCAGTTTGATACATCTTCTGTACAAAGACGACCTTTTAAACAAAGAAGTAAAGGCACTAAAAAGGTAGTTGGGACCTGTCGCTTGTGCAAAGGGGAAATAGTTGATAGGGGAACGTTTTATGGGTGTTCAAATTACAAAGCTAAAAAATGTTCCTTTACCTTATCTAAAACGTTGTTGGGTAAAAGGATGACGGAGCAAATTATAAAATCTTTACTTGAAAAAGGGAAGACAAACTCAATCAAGGGCTTTAAAAAAGGAGAGCGATCGTTTGATGCTGTTCTGACCATAACGAATGAAGGAAAAATCAACTTTGAAAAATGATGTAGTTACAAGCAGAAAGCCCCTCCTTGAGTGGGGCTTTTTCATTGTTCTTGGACTAGTAWGATTATTTTTTTCGATTCATGAATGCATCTATCACGTCCCCAAACGGCATCTCACTTACTTTGTCGATAATCTTTTCTAATTGTGTTTGTTGGCGAAGGTTGCCTTGTAAGACAATTTCCACATTTTGTTCATTATCGACAAGTACCGCTCGAACGGTTAGGGCATTCGTAGCTAAAGCGGCAATAACTGCAATTTGTTGGGGGGATAAATTATAGGATTCTTTTTTTTGATTATTATTGTTATAACCATTCTGACCATGATTGCAATTATAGGGGCCGTTCTGTCGATTCATATTGATTACCACCCATCCTAGCCATTGTGAAGGTTAACCTAAGAGGATGACATCTTCAGTTAGTGAACCAGAACTAGTAGGGCTATCTTTACCAATACCTAAGGCAAAATAACCAAACAAAATGGCCGCCACTATAAAAAGTATTGTCCTCCGTGTTTCCTCTTGGTCGGACATAACTTCACCTCCATGCCCATGATTCTTCCTACATCTTATGAAAAGGTGGGCAACTAGGTGCATAATGACTTCCCTATCCTATGCATAGCGAAAATAAAAAAGAAATTTTCTTCTATATGCGGAATCATTTTTTCTAGTGGCAACATAGTTTAGTAATAGAGAGGGTGTGATGATGATTGGTGTTGTAAGAACGGACAAGTGGTTAAACCATTATAAAGGTGAATGGGCGAACCAACTCACTCTACAACAGAAACAACAGTGGCATCAGAAAATGCTGATCGCTCCCTTACAACCGCTATTCAATAACGCCGAGTTCTCACTGCAACGACATTTTATTCATTTAGGTCTCATTTCTCCCCAAGAGGACTGTGAAAAGGTCACGAAGCATTTAATTGAACATCATTATTGGGCGATTATTTCAGAGCATTTTCACAGTTTAAAGAAAAAATGGAAAGCTCCAGATATTCCTATATATATTTTGCCAGCTAGTTCAAAGCAAGAAACGATTAAAAAACTAGGAGGTAAGAATGGACTGACTGTAGATAATGCAATCATCCTATTTCTCGATGAAGGATTGTCAGATGCAGAATTAAAAGCAATGATCACGCATGAGTTCCACCATCGATTTAGACTTTTTATCACGAAGGAAAAAGAAGAATCGATCTCTCTATTAGAATCGATGATTATGGAAGGACTCGCGGAATTAGCTGTACAAAAGGAAGTGGGGGAAAAGTATATAGCCATTTGGACGAATATGTATAACATAAAAGAAATGATCCCATTGTTCCAGCAGTGGATAGAGCCTCATTTGTTTACCAAAGGAAGAGGGCAACATCTTCATTATTTGTATGGTGGTGGAATGGATGATGTGCCTCGATGGCTTGGTTATTGTTGTGGATATCATATTGTTCAGTCGGCACTAAGGCATTTTAAAAGAAGATCGATAGAAGAACTTACCACTATAAAGTCCGTAGATTGGCTCAAGGCATCTTGTTTTTACAACTATGTGAGGGGGCGTAAGGATGGAACAAGAAAGTTTATATGACATTGCAAAGAATGGTGGGGGTGAATATGGTTAGGATTTTCATTATGTTGGTTGGGTTTGGATTTGCTGTTGCAGGAGGTGTTAGCTTACTCGCTTATTTAAATATTTTAACTCTGGGATATGAGTTCTCTTATTATATGCATTTTATCGCAACGAGACCTGAGCTGTATTTATTTATCATAGGAGTGATAATGGTGATTGGGTCTTTGGCTATCCCTGACCGCAGAGAACGAAAAAATAAATAGTTGAGAATATGGAATCAATCTACTGAATGTGGAATAAACTACCTTAAGCTTGCCCATACTGTGGATACAAATCGTTAACAGTAAGGGGGGCTTTATATGGTTCATATTAGGGACGTATGGGTCAATTGGTTTGAAGGGGAAGAAAACGGTTATAATGTGTGTGATTTTTTTGAATGGCGAAGTGATGATCGAATTGAAGTTCTCGATCAAGCAATCTTAGTAAAAGTCAGTCAGGAATTATATGATTATATTGAAAACCAATTAACAGATCTACCTGAAGAATTACTTGAAGCTGTGCATCAACAAAGTTATTTAAGAAAGAATATGTCACGTATTCAACTTGATTACTGCTTTATTGCCACAGATGGAAAAGGGATTATTGCTGTTGACACCATGGGCTACAAAACACCGATCCGAAAAAGTCGACTTACCCCAAGACAGGATCAAATTGTTTATGAAATGCTTGAGCAAAATGAATTTGAAACATTTGAATTAATTGAACGTCATGAGCAAAAGGAATATCATATCCTTTCACCTGACCCAGATGAGATGCGTGGGCTGACTCGTAAAGAACGTCAACTCAAACAATTATTATATATGGCGCTTGATCAGCTTTATCATTCAGGCCATGATGCTGAAGTGCGTTATTGGTATACAGAATGKAACCCACGCGACTATGTTCGTATTCAAATGCTATCAAGGGATGAAGCATGGCATGAATTATATAATGAAGTTAAAGGCGGCTGGTCACCACGTCACCATCACTTGTGTGAATCAATGGTCAAAGGACAAGCCTTTTTTGAAAAGTTATGGGAACTTGAGCATGGCGAGAGTGTAAAGTAACTTAATTTATGTGCATCAAGTGAACCATTAGATTCTCACATTTACAAGAAACATCAACTCTCCTATAATAAGAAGGAAGAACGAATATATGGGAGGGGTAACGATGGACGGTTTTGCGTATTTAGTCATGCAAATTCTAACAATTGTACTTCTAGTTGGTACATTAGGTTTATCATTTTTCGTGGGTAAGATCTGGAAAAAGAATAACGGGTATTAAAATAGAAAGCGGACGAGCATATTCGTCCGCTTTTTATTATGAAAGAAAATGAAGAAGTTTATTGTAGTTTAGATCTTTTCCGAAGAAGCGATAGCGATGAAGACTTAGAGATGCCAAGGCAATATTAGAAGTTGAAAAGGATGTATT
>NZ_LFEL01000151.1:0-4591 GCF_001037965.1 Bacillus sp. LL01
CCTCTTCAATCATATACCCTTCATCAATTGTTGTAGTCGTATATTCAACATCAGGGTAAATAGCTTTTACTCCTGGAATCGTCAGGAGGTTTGGAATTTCATTACTTTTTAACTCAACGGCAAACCCAGAGAATATGTACTCATACTCTTGTCCGATTTTGCTAGAAGATGTTTCTTTCAGTACGCTGTGTTTAACTTGGTCACGCTTAGCTTTTAAATTTTGCTTAGATTGGTTCTTGCCTTTATGCTTTGCTTCAATAATAGATTCTTCTTCTAACTCAACAATCACAGTAGTAGGAGCAGAAGATTTTGTATCAATTTCTCCCATTATTTCTGCAAGAGAAAGGTCTCTTTGATTATTCGCAAATGACGCCGTCCCAAAACTGGTAAGAGCAAGTGCAAGTACCATTGTATAGATGACGAACGTTTGGAAGGTTCGTTTCATAAAATAGCTCATCTCCTTTTAGTAAGTTGAAAATAATAGATCTCTAGTGGGATCCGCACTAAAAACACGATTATTTTCGTTATAATGGCAATATTCTATTAAATATTACATATTCCTWCATACTTTACCAAAATTGAGTATTAGTGCCTGTTTATGTAGAATGAGAGGGTAACATAGACATCTGTGTCAAAAGTCATGCAAGATAAAACCAGCAAAATTCTTACTGATTATTCTTTTTCTACAATAATTATTAATATACTAATATCGTAAGTGGGCATTTAGTCCGGGTTCTATACTCACTATTCGGATGAATGAAAACTATTTCGTAATGAAAAAATTTTAAAAATCGAAATAAATTTAAAAAGAAAGTTCAAGAAAAGAAATTTGGCAGTGGGATAAGAGCATGATATTCTGATCGTAATTAGAGGCTTTTATTCATGCGAAAGGAGAGAGAGATGCTACATATTCTATTTTCACATGCCGCTAAGGCTACATTTACACAAGCGTTCCAAGAGACAATCATTCCCTTCTCTGGTGAGGTGTTAGTATTCGAGCCTTATCTTCAACTAGGGTCTTTAGTAGATGAGAGAAAACGAATGAAAGAGTTATCGGTGATATTTGGAGTAAAAGCAGGTGAAGAGGAAAGAGGAGCACTTTTAAAGCAATTTCAACAACAAGTTGTAAAAATACAAGAAGCTGTAAATAAAGGCCATGAAATAACTTTTTGGGTTGGCGAAGAAGCGGCTGATGAGATCGCGATGATGTATTTGATAGATGAACTCGATTCAGTTAATGAAGCTACATTCCTCTCTTTAAATCGTGTCAGAGGACCTTTATTAGTTCGAGAGTTACCTCCTGAAAGGCTTGAAGCGCATTTTCTGCCGATTGAATTATCTAGTGATGCAATTAGGCAGCTGCAGCTAACATGGAACGAATTAAAAAAAGAAGAGAGTGATCTTAGAATTCGAAGGGCTGACTTTATTTACGAGCATCTTGATTACTCTTATTATGATAGTAAGCTTTTAAATCTTATGGATGAAAACGGAGGAACTCTTGTAGCGAAATTAGTAGGAGAGATATATGGGAGAGAGCCTCACCTTCCTTTTCTATTTTTTCTTTGGAGAATAATGGTGCTAGTTGAGATGAACATCATTGAATGGGTAGAGAAAATGGAAGATGCTATGATGAGTAAAGTCATGATACGAAAGTAAAGAGAAGCGCTTTGTTGGCGCTTCTCTTTACTTTTAATTCGGACGCTTGCTATAGGATTCCAGAAGTTCAAAATCCAAGATAATGGGAAAGGGAGTTTATAGCCTGCTTTTTCAAATTGGCGAAGCAAGTTAATGAAAGCTCCTCCAATCCTGCGGTGCTTGCGGAGTTCTTCTTCATCCGTTTGTACGGTAAGGCGGTAACCATTTTCTAAACCTTCTAACCTAATTTCTTTTGTTCCTACTTTCTCCGTTGTTTCAAGTTTCTTTTCATTCATCTGAATTCCTCTTATGATTGTAGTTTTCTACTTGAGATGAAAAATGAAATCAATCCTACGAGTAAAACAATACTACTCCCGATAAAAAAGGGATGATGCTCAAGTAATAGTGCACCTAGTGTACTAATGACCCCTAGTAAAAAGAAGACAAAAGAATAGTGTCTAGACCATCGTTTGTAGTCAGTATGTCTTTTCTCATTGTGATGTTTTTCTTGCTGTTGTCGAAGAAGTTTAGGCTCGTCTAGTAGTGCATCCAATCGCTTTGGTAAGGAGATCAAGGTACGTGATAACGCTTGTAACCATTTATTTCCAAAGGGTGTACCCGTTTCTTCGTCTCGATTATTTTCTTCAAGCCAATCAAGAACAATCGGTTTGCCGTGTTCAAAAAGATCTAGTTTAGGGTCAATACTATACAGAACCCCCGTTAATGTAGATACTGCTCTTCCTAAAAAAGCGAACTCACAAGGCATCTGAACAGGCAAATCACGTAATAAAAGTCTAAAATCTGCTAAAAGGTGATTCATTACATCCTCATCCCAACCATTCACATTAGCTGTGAGAGCTACATCCAAAAAATCCTTACACATACGCTCTATTTGGTGTTTATCAGCATGAGGTAAAAGGAAGTGTAGCTTATCTAATGAATGAACGAATGAACGACTTGTTCATAATCATTTAATACAAGGCCTTCAACGAGTAATTGTAGTTCCTTGCTATCTTGCTTTTTAATTGACGCAACCATCCCAAGTCTATTAACACAATCGTTCCATCTTGTTTTAATAAAATGTTTCCCGGATGAGGGTCTGCAAGAAAAATGCCTTCTCGTAATAGCTGCTCTAAAAATAGTGCAAGTAAGTTTTTGGCTAATTGATCCTTTGAATAAGGGAGTAATTCAATCTGTGTCTTATCAATCACGCTCGTGCCTTCAATCCATTCCATCACTAATACYTTCTTAGTCGTTAAACTCTCATTGAAGCTAGGAATGTGAACACCTTCTGAGTCTGCATATTTTTCCTGAAACAGTAACCCGTTTTGTAGTTCTTGCTTAAAATCTAGTTCAGCAGAAATGACACGTTCAACTTCTGAAAATAATTGTTTTGTGTTCATGGTTTTGCCAATGATCGTGAAGCGACCGGCTAAAAACATAACGATTGATAATGCTCGTAAGTCTGCCTTGATGACTTTTGAGATCGTTGGACGTTGAACTTTTAACGCGACAACATCTCCTGACTGTAAGGTTGCTTTATGGACTTGTCCAATGGAAGCAGATGCGATTGGCTCTTCGGTACAGCTTGTTAAAATATTTTTATAAGGTTGCCCCACTCTTGTTCAAGTACCTTTTTGGTTTCATTCCATGGTACGGGGGGTACATGATCAACTAAATCAGTTAATTCTTGTAAAAAAACCTCCCGCAATAGATCGGCACGTGTGGCTAAGAACTGGCCTAGTTTAATGAGAAGACCTTCAAGTCTTAATGCTTTTCGTTTATACTCCCGTGCTTGTGCGAGCAACAGGTTATTCCATTTTTCATGATCCCACTTATTACGATGTTTACGTTGAAAGTTCATAATTTGAAAGAAAAATTTACTACTCATAAAGACGATGGTGAAAATACGATAGATGGAAAAATTCTTCATAATGGATAACTCACCTTCGTTTTTATTTTATTATACAAGTTGTATAATAAATGTGCATGTAAAAGAACTTCTATTGGAGATAGTAGGTGATAATTTGAAGCTTGAACGCTATTCGTATATGAAAAGAAATCGGTTAAAAGCTTTTTTTGATCATTTTCCTGATTCTCCAGTTATTTTTAGCAAGATAGGATCTTATTATTTTGTTTATGTCATTCAGTGGTCAGAGTATGACCCAATCGTGCTGAGAGAAGATTTAGAAGAGATGGAATGGCTGATCAATAAGGAACTCGGTTTACAAGAGGAATATCAAAATAGGCGTTCACATACAGAAATATAAAAGGAGTTAGTGAGGTCATATGGCTAATATAATTGTAGTAGGTAGCATAAATAGTGACCTAGTCGTAACGGTTAAGCGTTATCCGAAAGCTGGTGAAACACTTAGGGGAACAGACTTCTCCTGGTATCCTGGTGGTAAGGGGGCGAATCAGGCTGTTGCAGCAGCACGCTTAGGCGCGACTGTAGAAATGGTCGGAGCGGTTGGTAATGATCCATATGGAGAGGCCTTAATGAATTCATTGAGAGTCAACCTAGTTGGAGTCAACTATGTAAAAGGGGTCCAGGGGGCCTCAGGGACTGCGATGATCACAGTAGAAGAAAATGGTGAGAATCGCATCATATTAGCGACAGGTGCTAATCAATATGTAACATGGAACAGCAAGGATGTGTTTAAGTCAGGGGAATGGCTAATTGTCCAAAATGAAATCCCGTGGGGCATAACAGCATCGGCGATTAAATTAGCGGCAGCCGAAGGGATGAAAGTGCTACTAAACCCAGCACCGGCAAGAAAAATTCCTAGTGCTCTTTTACCATTAATAGATATTTTGGTTGTGAACGAACATGAGGCTAAGATTGTAGCGGATGTGGATGACGATAATGTGACAGATAAAGACTTGATTTACTATTTATTGTCAAAAGGGGTAACAAATGTTCTTTTGACTTTAGGAAAGAGAGGATGTATGTACG
>NZ_LFEL01000152.1:0-4542 GCF_001037965.1 Bacillus sp. LL01
CGTTTTTAACGATGAAGTACAACGATTCTAAACTGTTAGCGCAGGTGCTGACTCAATTCAATCAGAGCTGTCAGACGAAGCCATGGCAGATCACCAATCACCCTCGCTTTCAATTTGCTTTTTTATTGCAAGCGATCAATCGATACAAATGGAGCAGAGTATGTAACTAATTTGCAAGAAGGAAGGGATTACGATGCAAGAGGAAATTACGATGGATCAACTACTAGAAGATCTTGAGAAAAGAAGAGAACGAGCGAGGTTAATGGGAGGACAGGATAAGATTGATCGCCACCATCAATCCGGGTTTTATACAGCAAGAGAGCGGATTGAGAAGTTACTAGATCCAGGTAGTTTTATAGAAATCGGAGGCCTTAGTCACTCGGAGTTTCCTGGTGCTGAACAAAAAAGCGCCGGTGATGGGATTATTTGCGGACTTGGGAAAATAGACGGACGTCCTGTTGTCGTCGAAGCAATTGATAAAACGGTGTTTGCTGGCACGGAAGGATCCGTTCATATTAAGAAATCAGAGGCATTGCATGAGTATGCACTAAAGCGCGGCTTCCCTATTTTTAACCTTGGAGAAGGCGGCGGGCTACGGATGCCGGACGGAATGGGATCAGATGGGATTAGTGATAAGTTATTTCCGCAAAATCTCCTAACGATTGGTCGTAAGGTGCCGATGATTTCGAGTATTTTAGGTGATAGTTATGGGGGGCCGACTTGGCTTGCCGTCTCATCTGACTTCGTGACGCAAGTAAAGGGGAGCTGCATGGCGGTAGCGGGTCCAAGAATGCTTGAGATAGCTACTGGCGAGAAGATTACACCGGAGGAGCTAGGTGGCTGGAAGGTTCATGCTGAGACGACGGGGCAAACCGATCATGTCTCCGACTCGGAGGAAGAGGCGATTGAGGCGATGAAAGCATTCTTTCGCTACATGCCCCTTAATGCCGACCAAGAGCCACCGAAGAAGGAAACGAAGGATGACCCGAATCGTCGCTTAGATGAAGTAATTGATTTCGTCCCGACAAGAAGGACGAGAGCGTATGACATGAAAAAGCTAATTAGCATGATCGTCGATGACGGTGACTTTTTTGAGCTGAAGCCGTTATTTGGACGATCATTAATTACAGCTCTTGCTCACTTAAATGGTCAAGTGGTCGGAGTGGTTGCTAATCAGCCGATGATGTTTGCCGGCTCAAGTGGTCCTGAAGAATGCGATAAGGCTACGGATTTCATTTGCTTATGTGATTCCTTCCATATCCCGCTCGTTTTCTTGCACGATATTCCTGGGTTTCGAGTAAGCAGCTCGGCTGAGAAAAAGAAGGTGCCAAGTAAGATTATGCAGTGGAATCAAGCGTTAGCGAGAGCGACCGTACCGAAGCTTTCGGTTGTGATACGGAAAAGCATCGGGGCAGCGTATGGAAATATGTGCGGGCCAACAATGGGGGCAGATTCTGTGGTGGCGTGGCCAAGTGCCGAGATTAATTTTACCGGACCAGAAGTAGGAGTGAACGTCGTCTACGGTCGTAAGTTGATGGAGGCAGATGATCCGAAACAAGCGCGGGAGGAATTACTGAAGACGTGGGGCTTTGATAGCTCACCATATAAGGCGGCAGGGAAATTCATGATTGATGATGTGATCGACCCGCGCGATACAAGAAAGTACTTATGCCAGATGCTCGAGTATGCCTGTGTCAATAACGGTTCAAAAAGTCAACGATTATTAGCCAATTGGCCGACCAGCTTTTAATAACTAAGGAGGGTGCGAAGCATGGAAAATGTATGGATGCAAAATTGGCCGGAGGATGTGCCGAAAGAGTTAACGTATCGATTAGGGAAGGAGCCGCTTCATCATTACTTACAAGATCATGCGAAAAATAGACCTGAAGAGATTGCTTACCTTTATTATGGTCGCGAGATTACCTGGCAGGAACTCAACGATTCTAGTAATCAATTTGCCAATTTTCTCGTTGAAAAGGGCTTAGAACGTGGTGATCGAGTTGGCCTATTCATGCAAAATTGTCCGCAGAATATCATCGCGCATTACGGGGCGCAGAAACTTGGGGCGATCGTCTGTCCGCTAAACCCGATGTATAAGGAAACGGAGCTCGAGTATTTAATCAATGAATCCGGTATGCGAGTCGTCGTCAGTGCCGATGAATTGTATGAACGAGTGGAAGCGATACGAGGGCATACACCTTCTCTTGAAGTCGTCGTGACCACGAATTACGGAGATTTTTTGCCAAGCGAGAGACCATATGCCTTTCCGAATGATTGCCTGTTCGACAAGCGTGTGTTCAGTGAGACCTATGACTTAGACGATATTTTAAAGGAGTATCCAACGACTGCTTTAAATCGCTCCTTTGATTTGAGTGAAGATGTGTCGTTGTTGGTGTTCACCTCAGGGACAACTGGGCGACCGAAAGGAGCTATGCTCACTTTTGAAAACGCTTTATTTAAGACGGCAGCGGCTGTTGAAACGAATGGAGCAAGGCCTGATGATATTTGGCTTGCAGTGATGCCGTTATGCCATATTGCCGGAATGGTTATGGGTGTCAATATCCCTGTTTATTCAGGCACGACCTGTGTATTGCTAACAAAATTTGAGCCAGAGGCTGTGTTAACGGCAATCGAAAAATATCAGGTCAGTTTATGGTATAGTGTCGCCCCGATGAATGCCGGTCTCTTGCAGTATCCAGGCTTAAAGGAGAGACAGCTCGGCTCACTAAGACGGAATTTAGCGACGAGCTTTGGTATTCCTGTGACCGAAGAGCTTGCAGGGCAATGGAAAGATGCAACCGGTGGATGTGAGATGTATGAAGCTTCCTATGGGCTTAGTGAGACTCATACATGCGATACGTTTATGCCGGCTGATAAAGTGAAGTTTGGCAGCTGTGGTATTCCGGTATTTAATACCGACATCCGCATCGTGCAGATGGAAACGGGTGAAGATCAGCCTGTTGGCGAAGCTGGTGAGATCGTGATCAAAAGCCCAGGAGTGTTCAAAGGATATTGGAATCGTCCAGATGCCACAAGAGAGACCTTACGAGATGGCTGGGTTCATACAGGCGACATTGGCTATTTTAGTGAAGATGGCTACTTATTCTTTAGTGGCCGAGTGAAAGAAATGATTAAAAGCTCTGGATACAGCGTCTTTCCTGAAGATGTCGAAGCGATGCTGATGGAGCACCCAGCGATTGCCCAAGTGGCTGTAGTCGGTGTGCCGGACGAGGTGCGTGGCGAGAGTGTCAAAGCCTTTGTCGTTCCACAAGCAGCCGAAGCGAGTGAGGTGACAGAAGACGCGATTATTAAATGGTCAAAAGAGAAAATGGCTGCTTATAAATACCCTCGTTTTGTTGAATTTCGTAGTCAATTACCGGCAACGAGCTMAGGGAAAGTACTAAGACGTTTACTAAAGGAAGGTAGTGAGGCGTAATGGGAAACTGGTACCGTCTACCGAAAAGTGAGGGGATCTTTCTTGTCGCGATTATTATCTATGCAGTGATCTTCTTTTTACCATGGAGCTATGACGTGATGATTTTGAACATCACTTTGCAAGCGTGGGGTGCATATGGCTTGCACATCCTTGCACCGGTAATCGCAATCTATTTAATTATGCGAAGCAAAGAGACGAAGGTTACTGCTGATACGAAACAGTCATTAGATACGTAAGGAATCCGAGGGGGAGTTGCATTGAAGACGGTTGAGCTTTCGATCATGGTTGTGTATTTACTCTTTCTAATTGTCATTGGAATCTATAGTCAGCGACGAATTTCACAATCACAAACGGGGATAGAAGATTACTATGTCGCGGGACGAAAGATTGGTACAGGTGTCAACTCTCTGGCGATGTTAGCTGCGTTGGGGAGTGGAGGTTCGTTCATGGCGGGGGCCGGGACGATCTGGAATTTAGGTTTTCCATTTTTAGCATGGATGTGCGCGGGTTCGATTGTTGGCTTTACGGTAGCCAGTGTCTTAGTTGCAAAGCCACTCCGAAACTCACAGAAATTTACTGTATCGGAGTTTCTCAATGATCGATATGGTGGATTGTTTTTCAAAATAGCTGTGCCCATAGTGATTATCATAGGGTCAGCGATGTACTTAATGTCACAAATGACAGCAGGCGGATTGATCGCCTCTTATGTGACGGGTTTATCGTACGAGTGGGGGCTTGTCATCATCGTGCTCGTGTTTATTTTCTATGTATCGCTTGGTGGGATGTTAGCAGTAACGTGGACGAATATTCTCCAAGGAGCAATGATGGTGTTTTTAATCTCGTCAGTCGTGATTGCAGGTATTGTTAATCTACCAATTGATTGGTCGAGCTTTTTTGTGAATGCTACGAACGAAAATCCAGCACTAGGTGTCGTTGGAGCGACCCTTCCTGTAGCAGCCTATATTGGTGCCTTCGTCACGTGGGCGACGGCGGTTTGTGTCACGCCACATCTCGTCATGCGGATCTTTACGGCGACAAATGCTCGGTCTGCCAAATTATCACTAAACATCAGTATGCTTCTTTTTGGGATCTTGATGATTGGGGTA
>NZ_LFEL01000153.1:0-4531 GCF_001037965.1 Bacillus sp. LL01
AGCTCTAGATGCCATCAACCCTTTTTCAACAATTTTCTTACCCACTTGCGGATGTTCAATCATGAAACGAGAAAAAGCTTCTGTAAATAATGAATCGGTAATTGTACGAGCTTCACTGTTACCAAGCTTCGTTTTTGTTTGTCCTTCAAACTGCGGATCAGGAATTTTAACAGAAATAATCGCTGTTAATCCTTCACGCACATCTTCCCCAGTTAAGTTCGGATCATTTTCTTTAAAAAGACTATTCTTTCTTGCATAGTCATTAATAACACGTGTTAATCCGGTCTTAAAACCAGATTCATGCGTACCACCTTCATGAGTACTAATGTTATTAGCAAACGAATAGATATTACTCACATAGCCCCCATTGTACTGAACGGCTACTTCTACCGTTAAACCTTCTTTTTCAGCTTCAATGTGGATCGGTTCATCATGAAGGACTTCTTTCGAACGGTTTAAATGCTCAACGAACGAAGCGATACCACCCTCATAGTAATAAGTAGCTGTTTTCTCTTCGCCACGTTTATCGGTAATAATGATTGTTAGCCCTTTATTTAAAAACGCAAGCTCACGTAAGCGAGTTGCAAGTATGTCAAATTCATACTCAGTCGTTTCTGTAAAAATTTCAGTATCAGGTTTAAAACGGATAATCGTACCACGTTTATCAGTTTCGCCAATGATAGATAAATCAGCAGCCGGAACCCCGCGATTGTATTCTTGATAGTACACTTGATTTTCTCTGTGTACWTCTACTTCAAGTTTTGTCGATAGAGCATTTACTACAGATGCACCAACGCCGTGAAGACCACCCGAAACTTTATATCCACCGCCGCCAAACTTACCGCCGGCGTGTAAAACTGTCATAATGACTTCAACAGCTGGACGTCCCATTTTTTCATGAATTCCAACAGGAATCCCACGTCCATTATCTTCAACAGAAATACTATTATCCTCTTCAATCGTTACGTTAATCGTATCACAATGTCCTGCCATTGCTTCATCGATACTATTATCAACGATCTCCCAAACTAAGTGATGTAGTCCACGCCCACTAGTAGATCCTATGTACATTCCAGGACGTTTCCWAACTGCTTCTAACCCTTCAAGGACTTGTATCTGACTTTCATCATACGATTGATGTTCAGAATGTTGTTCATTCGTCACTTTATTCACCTTCATTCTCAAAGTTCTTCAAGCATATACTTCTAAAAAAGACTACTCTACGTCTTCCTCAATACTAGTTTGAATCTCAAGATCTGATACTACTTGAGCTCTTTTGTTTAATGTTAGCGAGGATACGGGGGAAAAATATACAACATCATCTGTAATCACAATTGATTTTGTAAAGTCTTGTGAGATGACTGTACATTTTTTTCGCTCCTTTTCAGTTTTAAGATAAGCCTTTGTTACAACTGACATATCTTGTACGTCACGATCTAGAATGGCAATTATTTCTTTTGAGCGAATGATGACATCTCCACCTAAATGAATAAACATAGCACACCGCCTTATGCGTCGTTTGAAATTGTTCCTTGTTCGACTCTAAAAATTGCTGCACCGTTTAGCGCTTCGTGATGAACCCCSCTAATAGAGGTTGTCGTCACAAAGGTTTGAACACGCTGACCAATAGAGTGTAATAAATGAGATTGTCTATAATCATCTAACTCAGAGAGGACATCATCCAATAAAAGAATCGGATATTCGCCTATTTCAGCATGAATCAATTCGATTTCAGCCAACTTAACTGCTAATGCAGTCGTTCTTTGTTGTCCTTGAGAGCCATAGGTTTGGACATCGCGATCGTTCACTAGAAAACCAAGATCATCTCTTTGAGGTCCAAATAATGTAACCCCTCGAGCAATCTCACGTTTTTTCTTCTCTTCATATGTTTTCATGAATACTTCTTTCATTTTCGGCAAGTCCATCTCTTCTAATACATCACATGATGGTTTGTATTCAATTTTAAGTTGTTCTTTGGCCCTACTAATATCATGGTGAATTTCTTCAGCCCACTTTTGCAGTTGACCTAAAAAGACAAAGCGCCGCTTCGTAATTTGCGTAGCTAACTCAACTAGCTGCTCTGTTAAAATATCAAGCATGTCCAACGAACCTTTACCAATTTGTAAATCCTTCAATAAGAAATTACGTTGTTGGAGTACTTTTTGATAGAGCCCTAAGTGGTGCAAGTAGATAGGGCTAATTTGACCGAGCTCCATATCGATAAATCTTCTACGCAGTTGCGGACTACCCTTCACTAAGTTCAAATCCTCTGGCGCAAACATGACAACATTAACGGCTCCAACATACTCACTGAGCTTTCGTTTTTCTATTCCGTTTAACTTGACCTTTTTTCCCTTTGTTGAAATTACAAGATCAAGCTCAACTGAACTAGTTTGTCTACTCACTTGCCCTTGAAGTTTGGCAAAGTCATTTGTCCAGCGAATTAATTCCTTGTCTTTTGAGGTCCGGTGGGATTTAGCAAGAGCTAACACATAAATAGCTTCAATTGCATTTGTTTTGCCCTGGGCGTTCTCACCGATAAACACATTCATTCTGTCATCAAAATTGAGCTCAACTCGTTCGTAATTGCGAAACTGGCGAATGTGAAGCGACTTAATAATCATCTACTTAACCCTTAACCATTCACAATTTCGATTATTGTTTCATCAGCTAGCTTCACACGATCTCCTGTGAAGAGCTTTTTCCCACGACGATTTTCTAACTCTCCGTTCACGTACACTTCATATTCACTTAAATACCATTTCGCCATACCACCAGTATCAATCGCCCCTACTTCTTTTAAAAGCTGGCCTAAGGTGATGTACTCTGTTGAAATTGAAAGTTGGTTCATTTGAAATCCTCACTCTTTCTCGCTCAATTGAGCAAAATGTTTATCCACCAAAGTTAAGACAGCAAATCAATGGTGAGATGCTGCCTTCTTTGTTTTCCGTCTTCGATTAGTCTTTACTCTATTGTACTAGAGACAAGCCAGATAGCCAAGACCTACTTCATAAACGCTTGGTGGATTGGGATAAATTTCACAATTCTAGTACGTACGAACTGGAGAAAAGAGATGTAAATAATGGTCATRGTCAGTAGGACGAATCACGAAAGGACTCATAGCTCCAGTGAACACAATATTAATTTCTTCACTATCTACAACCTTTAAAGCATCAATGATATTTTTTCCGTTAAAGGAAATACGCATATCTTCCCCTTGCATATTATCACCTTGAATACTTTCTGTTACTTTACCTACCTCAGGTTGAATAGATGTAATTTCAATCAATCCACCTTCAAGGGTTTTTAAATTGATGACATTGTTCTTTCCTTCACGAGAAAGCAACAACGCACGTTCAAGCGTTTGTAAAAAAGGCTTGGATTTTAGTGTGAAAGATGTTTTTGACTGGGTTGGAATCATATTTTTAGTAACCGGATACTTTCCTTCTAGCAAACGAGAGAAAAATAATAGGTTTTTTAATTTAAATAAAATTTGATTTTCAGTAACAACTACATCAATTAGCTCGTTTGAATCATCAAGAATCTTACTAAGTTCATTTAGTGATTTACCAGGGATCACTACATTCGAAAATGAAAGTTCTTCATCATTACGTTCGATCGTCGCTTTTCGCATAGCGAGACGATGACTATCTGTAGCAGTACAGATCAATTCTCCAGCTTCTGTCTCCAGGTTTACACCTGTCAACACTGGGCGTGTTTCTTGAGTGGACACTGCGAATACTGTTTGACGAATCATATTCTTCAACATATCTTGCGGTAGTCGGAAAAGAAGATCTTCTTCTAGCTGAGGAAGACGCGGATACTCTTCCGGATCAAGTCCATTTAAATTAAAAACAGAGGAACCTGAGCGTATCGTTGTAGCAAATTGATCTTGCACAATAACCTCGATTGTATCTCCTGGAAGCTTTTTAACAATCTCGGCAAAGAAACGCGCTTGCAGTACAATGCTTCCTTCTTCTTCGATCGTTACTATTTCCGTTTCAGCATCCTCTTTAGGGATAAACGTTTCAATCGACACATCTGAGTCACTTCCAGTTAACGTTACTCCTTCATGGTCAGCGACTATTTTAATTCCAGTCAAAATGGGAATTGTTGTACGAGAAGATACGGCTTTTGCAACATGCTGAACATCATGAACAAAGCGATCTCGTTGAATAGTAAATTGCATGATTAAATGCCCCTTTAATAATTAATTTATATTTTAAAAAAGATCGTAATAATAGTAATAGGGAGTGTGGATTTGTGGATAACTGCCATTTTAAGTTGAAAGAGAGAGCCTATCAACATGTGGATAATGTGTTGATAGGCCTGCACTAGTTATTAACAGTGTACACAATTTATTTTTGCTTAAGAGCGAAGTTGCTCCATGATTTCTTGTACTTTTTGCTGTAGTTCTTGATCTGTTGTTAGCATCCTTGAAATTTTCTCGTGTGCATGAATGACGGTGGTGTGATCTCTACCGCCAAACTCACTTCCGATTTTAGGGAGTGATGCGTCTGTCATTTCGCGT
>NZ_LFEL01000154.1:0-4515 GCF_001037965.1 Bacillus sp. LL01
GGTATCCCCACATCAACAGCAAATGCACCTGATTGATCATACATTCCACATGTCACCATAAATGTCTTCAATACTTTCACAACTTCTCGTGGTATAAGCTGCTCTCCTGTATCAAGGTCTACTCCGTAATTAGCAATCACTGCCGCAACACGAGAAAGCTCTTCAATTGTCATCTCAATCGAAGTCATTCTCCAGWAAATCGGTAGTACATCCTCAAGTTCGCCATCGACATATCCACCATAGCGATTATAGTAGAAGAGGGCGCGGTTCAAGTCATGCCCTTCCGCTTTTACAATTTCAGGATTATAATCGATCTCTTCATTTCCAGCTAAATTCCTTGTTAAATCAAGAATTCTGCTAAACTTATCATCAACTGATTTCCCTTTTATTTGACCAACCACTGCAATAGCACCTGCATTTACCATTGGATTTAATGGGCCACCATCTTCCTGCAACTCCATCTTACTTAATGAGTGATAAGGGTCACCTGTCGGCTCTTTGCCAACATGCTGAAATAACTTTTCTTCTCCTTGATCCATTAAAGCAACAGCAAGTGAAATGACTTTAGACATGCTCTGGATCGAAAATCTACCTTCATCATCTCCAGCCTTGATGCATCTTCCATCAAGCCCGGTGATCGCCATAGAAATAGCCCCATGATCCTCATTATCTACTTTCTCAATATAATCAGGGATTTTCCCGTCCCTTGCGACTTGCTTTTCTTCTTTAATAATTTTCTCTAAATAATCTTTTATATCATCTTTTATTTGATTCATAACCAGTCCTCCCCTGTATACTTTCATTGATTCCCTGAACAGACCAGGCTTAACCAACTTTTTCAGGAAAAAGTCAGACATAATTCCGTTGTAAAAAATAGAACACCGTCTATTTATAAGACTTTTTACTCATTTAAAGTTTGATAGGTTTATAGAATTTAAAAGTTGGTAACTATATAGGTAACAAAACAAAAGCAAAAAACACATTAAATATAAAAACACTACATAAATAAGGAGGAGTTATTCATGAGTTTAAAAGATTACATTCAGTCGATTAATAATATGTTAGAGGATGCGAAGAAAGAGGTTGTTTCTACACAGAAGTAATCGAGAAACATAAAAAAGCCAAGAGATCAGCTTTGGATTAAAGCTAAACTCTTGGCTTTTTTGTTGCACGCCTTACCTTGGAATTATTGCCTCTTTAGCTCTTGCTTTATTATATGGCTCGGAATATATCGCTTTTTAGAACGTATTTTCCACACTCCCATTTGGCAATTTAGGAAAAATACCATTCTCTTTAGGTTTGATCATGAAAAAATCACTTATAATGATCAGCCCATTTATTACCACAAGATTACTTCCCTCTCTTTTGGAGCTCAACCCCCATTTTCGATAAACTTCTATTTAAAAATGATGAAAAGGTAAGAATCCCTACCTGGAACCTTATATCAACTAAACGAATCAATTCATACCAGCCTGATTTATGATTTTATAAAAAGATACGAAAAAAGCATTCAGATGAAAATCCTCTGAATGCTTTTTGTTTTTATTCACTTATCTGTTTAGCAACTACAGCTACTCCTTGAACCATCGCATTCCATTCATCTGTAGACTCTAGCGTCACTTGAACTGGCAGCTCTTCGCCTTCACGATAACTTACTATCCAAATCCCTTCCTTACCAGGCAAGAAAAACGTAATGTTCTCAAGGACAGGATCCTCATCAATTGATGGAATATGAAAGAAAGAAATATTGTGGAGAGTCCATGCATGATGATCTAGATCGGTTAAAAACGTTTGGAAATGGAGCTCTTCTTCAGGAGATAGGTTTGTCACCCTCTGAACCTTCTTTAAATTTCCCCGCACACTTAGTAAGTCAAATGCTTCTTCAGTTAAAGTAAAGGTCCTCTGAATGTCTGGATGCTTTTCACTAAATGCATAATAATCTTTTATCACTTCAGGCGTCTCATCTACAGTCATATAAGCAAATTCATGAATGATATCGCGGTCGATTGAATGAAGCAGCCATGTTTCCCCTTCAATATGATGCAATATTACTGCATGTTGATTTGGCGCATCTGGAATACGAAGCATAAATTTTGACTCAATATAGGATTTGATAAAGGTCTGCATTTCTTCGCTTAATGGAATCTCCCCGTTACGTTCAGCTTCTTCTACCCAAAGGTCTTTGACCATTAATTGATGAGCAGTCGCTYCCATCACAGCATCCCACTCTTGTTGAGTTTTTGTTCCTAGCCCTGCCTCTAGAATTCCTTTTGCCACATTCGGAAACCCGGTTAACGATACGAGCAGCGCCAACTCCTCAGTCGAGCACCTCATTACAAAATTCATTTACCTATAACACATCCTTCGGTATTGCTTTATATTTCAATGTACTTAATTATTTGATTAGACATCATTCTATTCCTTTTATCTTAAACTAGTTCAATTCCTAGCACTTTCACTATCGTTCTTAGAATCAGCCAAAGTAATCCGTATGCAACAAAGGCTCCAATACATATGCCGATAAAAGTAAAAAAGTATAGGACTTTTGCTGTTAACCAATTATGTTTCTTATAACGCTTATAAAAGTAGGGACCTATACCAAAGAAGCCTTTCATAAAACCATTTGTGAGCTTTTGAAACCATGTCTCAGCCGGCCTAAAGACTCCCCTCACTCATAATAATCAACAATGACAAAGCCCAAAATTAACACTAAAAATGCAAAAGCAATTTGCGCTAGCACTGGAGATAAAAGGATAAACTCAATATTTTCTAAATTCTGTTCTGACATTACTTGAACCTTTCCATTACTCTATCTTTTATAATGTAACATGAATAGCAAATAGTATTCCGCTTATTAAATGAAAAAGAAGAAAACAAATGATACCAATACCTAAAAGCGATATCAGATAATAAAACTTACTTACTATTAGATTTGTTTTCTAAATCTCTTATATAAAAAAGTTCCTATCAAAAATAGACATAATGATCATATTAGTTGTTTTTTGAAACCATAGGCTGCTTGGGATAGAATGAATATCAGCATGATGTTCTCTAACAAAGTGATGGTATTATTCGTTAACATTTTGACCTCTTCTTTTAAACTAACCTAGCAAAACATTAATAATCCACGTCAATATATAATAAAGTACTATGCTTGTTAACCCCATCAAAAGTAATATGATCGCAAATAGAAGTTTAGTAATAATCCAAGGATATCTCATTAGTTTTGCATAGAAATAAGGACCTACCCCAAAACAACCCTTCATGAAAAAATTAGTAGACTTTTGAAACCAATTGGTTGCCGGACGAAAGATTCCCCATTCATAGTATTCCATCATCACTTTTCCAAGTGCCAATAAGGTAATGCCAAATGCAAACTGACCTACAAAAACCATTGCTATAAATATTTCAATGTACTCAATCATTTGATCTGATAACATTATAACGCCTGCCTATATTTATTTAGTAAATTCTTAGTAATTATTTGAACCATCCATTGATAAATTGAACAGCTTTACTCTCTTTAACTTCATTAAGTTTATTATCAAATGTTCTACCAACGCTTTCTCCAACTGACTTGAATGAATCACTTGCAAAATTACTTACAAGCGCACCTGCAAGTCCACCCGCGGCTCCACCAACAACTACTCCAATAGGGCCTCCAACACTACCAATTGTAGCACCTATTTTTGCTCCGACTCCAATAGCAGCAATATCCAAAGTCACTCCTGCTACAGCCCTTCCCGCCTTTTCCGAGATACTTTTATCACTGTTTGCACTATTAGTGAATTCGCTAGCATTTGCTATTAAAGATACCGCCCCACCCACAATTGGCACTCCACGTCCAGCGGCTTTTAAACCTTTGGCATCAAACACCTGCTTCACAACCTCTTTCGTTCCGGTTGTCATCCTTGATTGGAAGCTGGTTTGCAGTGTTGAACCTACAAGGGAGCCGGTGTGATTTTTCGGGAACCCAGCTAGGTGACTGAGCATATGAGATGGACTATTGTAGCTTGCTGCAAAGCGCTGTAGCCCTTGGGCCATTGGATTCGTTGGCTGTGATCTTGAGAAGTCCAATAAATATTTTGCCGTTGTCGAGCTGTGCTTGCTTTTACTCGTCCACGACTCATGTGCTCCTACAGAAAAACGGTAATCGCCTCTTAATTTCTGCATAAGAGGCGGTGTTTTTTTCGGGAGATACCCAACTTCTAGCTTTCTAGTTAGAAATATCGTTGAAGTCGTCATTGCTGCTTGAGATCCTACTACAGCTAAATCTGAGAAACCGATTGTTCGATTAGCCGTATTAAAATAGTCTAGCACTCTTCCTACCCAGGAGGATGATTCGTCTTTCTGTTGTAAACTTTGTTCAATGCTTTGGCCAGTTTTAGATAAGAGAGCGTCGTTAACCATTTTATAACTAGCATCATCCTTTAATTGACCAGATATAAAGGATGAAATCGTAAACCCTTGCTGTGCAAACATATTTGAGATAGTCATCAGGTATTGAGACATCAT
>NZ_LFEL01000155.1:0-4491 GCF_001037965.1 Bacillus sp. LL01
TTATATAGACTCACCATTTGATCAAGGGGCCAAGATTGATTTTTAATATGAATTTGCAAGGAACCGCCCCCTTCAACAGCGGTAATTTCGGCTCCTGCCTGTTGATGACGCTCACTATCTTTTAAGTTACTCTCTTGTTTTTGCGGGGTGTGATGACCATGATGCTTGATCGTCGCTACACGTTTTCCTAACGCACTGCATTGTTGAATCAAGGTTTCCATCAAAGTCGTTTTCCCACTATTTTGATAGCCGACTACCTGTAAGACGGGACAATATTGTTCCATGGCCATTCACTTCCTTGAGTACTCTCAAGTAATAACACATCAACCGACATCCCTTTTTGATAGCCTCTTGTTCCTCCAGGCAACACAAGCAAACAATCCGCTCCGCCTAGAGAACTAACGATTCCTGACTTGTCGACACCAGAAGGAGATACGATCAGCGCACCATCCCCATAACTTACCTTAGCTCGAACTAGTCTCATAAAGGGATTGACTTTGGGGAAATCGACGCCAAGAGTAGCGGTTACTTTTTGAAGATGAGGATGGGTGCTAAGTAGAGACCTACGAATCATCGGACGAACAAATAACTCAAACCCAACATAACAAGCTGATGGATTTCCTGAAAGACCATAGAATGCTTTTTTACCCACCGTTGCCACAGTCGTTACACTGCCAGGGCGCATCGCTACTTTGTTAAAAAGCACGTCAGCTCCCAAATCGTTTAAAATCGCAGGGACATAATCATAATCTCCTACTGAGACGCCACCTGTTGTAATCAGCATATCAACTTTGGAAAGTGCTTMTTTTGTCGCGTTTAGACATGCTTCCAAATCATCGTCGAGCTTTCCTACATACAAGGCTTCCCCGCCTGCCCGTTCGATTTGAGCGATAATCATGTAGGCATTGGAATTACGGATTTTCCCCGGAGCAAGGGGTTCATCGACATCTAGCAGCTCACTTCCTGTTGCGATCACACCAATGACCGGTTTTTTAGCGACTGTGACCTGATGATACCCAAAAGTGGCTAACAAAGCGACTACTCCAGGGTTGATTTGCGTTCCTTTTTCAACTAAGACCGTCCCTTTTTTCGTGTCTTCACCTTGATAGGAAATGTTATCTCCGTCTTTAAATTCACGTTTGATTTCTATTTTTTTATCACTGATTTCCTTCGTTAATTCAAGCATGACGACTGCATTACAATCCGTTGGAATCGGTGCTCCAGTCATAATTCTTACTGCTTGGAATGGCTTGACTTCGCCTTCAAACACATACCCTGCGCCAATTTCTCCCACCACCTCAAACGAAATGGGGTGTTCAGAATTAGCTTCGTTCGTATCTTCTGCACGAATGGCGAAACCATCATATGGGGATCGATCGAACGCTGGTACATCGTGAGACGCTAGCAGGTCTTCRGCTAAAAACCTACCATAACTCTCATCAATTGAAACCATTTCAGTTTGTGGATGAACAACTGTGTGTTCCATCACTTTTTGTACTGCTTCTTCAACCGGGATCGGCTTTCGCTTCTCTACCATAGCACTCACTCCGTTTTATAATATTTCGACAACTACTCATTTTATCTTTCCAAACAAAAATAAATAATGCAAGGGGAATCCCTTGCATTATTCTAACCACCGATGTAGGACATTTCAATTTTTTTTCGATTTTTAACGGTTTCTTCTGTACGCTCTTCTGAATATTTATCGGTACGGCCAGTCCAAATCTCCGTAATTCTCGATTCAATCTCCGCATCACTTGCCCCGG
The DNA here is from genome assembly GCF_001037965.1 of Bacillus sp. LL01. Classification (NCBI taxonomy): domain Bacteria; kingdom Bacillati; phylum Bacillota; class Bacilli; order Caryophanales; family Bacillaceae; genus Bacillus; species Bacillus sp. LL01. Next base: position 1,767 of record NZ_LFEL01000155.1, read on the forward strand.
ATTGAACAAACTCTCGTAGGTCGTATCCCTCTTCGGCAAACAAACAAGTGAACAGTTTTCCATCCGCCGATATTCTAGCACGCGTGCAATCTCCGCAAAACGTATCCGATACAGATGATATGATTCCAACCTCTGTATTTGTCCCCTTATAACGATWCCTGGTTGCGACTTCCCCTAACTCTCGGTCGACTTTTTCAAGAGGAGCAATCGTTGACACCTTTTCTAGCAATTCCTTTTTTGTCACCACTTGTGAGAAATCCCAGCCATTTGTTTGACCAACATCCATAAACTCGATAAACCGCAATGTAATCTCCCGTTCTTTACAGTAACGAGCTAATTTCACAACTTCACTTTCATTCGAGCCTTTTTTTACAACCATGTTAATCTTCACTTTCAGTCCAGCAGCATGTGCAGCATCGATCCCTTTTAAGACAACAGCTGACGTGACTTTTCTGCCATTCATCTCCTGGAAAATATCAGTCGACAAGGCATCTAAACTAACATTTACACGCATGAGACCGGCTTGTTTTAACGCCTCAGCCTGCTTGACTAAGTGTACTCYATTTGTTGTTAAGGCAATATCTTCAATTCCATCTATTTGTGACAATCGGCGAACTAAATCAGGAACATTTTTACGAAGTAACGGTTCACCACCGGTCAGACGGATTTTCTTGACTCCTAATTTAGTGAATTGTAAAACCAAGCGTTCTATCTCATCAAACGAGAGTAGTTCTTCCTCTCGCATAAATACATAATCATCTCCGAAAACTTCTTTTGGCATGCAGTAGGAACAACGGAAATTACACTTGTCCATAATGGATACGCGTAAATCTTGCAAAGGTCTCAAGTATTTGTCTTTCACCTGGTTGATTTCCATCTTCATCCCTCCTCTACGGTTACGTTCCTCACCCTTTATCGACAATTCATTTGATTGTATTTTAAAAAAGCTGTTACTATTGGTAAGATATAATGACTCATTCTAACACAAAAAAAGGAAGGTGACTGACTACTATGCATCAGATTGATACGTCCAAAGTGGTAAACGTTGCGATATTAACGATTTCAGATACGAGAAATAAGGACGATGACCGCAGTGGCCAAGCCATTCAATCCCTCTTACAATCCAACGACCATGCCATCATTGATTATAAAATTGTAAAAGACGAACGATCTATCATTCAGGAAGAGATTCATAATTGGGTAGAAAGACCCAAGGTGCAGGTGATTATTTTAAATGGCGGAACAGGTTTCTCGCCTAGAGACGTTACGTACGAAGCCGTTTCTCAATTATTAGACAAGCAAATGGATGGATTTGGAGAGTTATTCCGGATGTTAAGCTATGAGGCAATCGGACCAAAAGCTTTATTTAGTAGAGCAGTGGCTGGAAGTAAGAAAGCGACTGCTATCTACGCATTGCCTGGCTCAACAAACGCGGTAAAGCTTGCATTAGAGAAATTAATTTTACCGACGATGTCTCATTTTGCAGATGAACTGATCAAAAAATGACGATATCAGGGGTGATATTAGCAGGGGGTCAATCCTCCCGATATGGTAAGCCAAAAATGTTCGAACAATATAAAGGAATTCCATTTTACCGCCATAGTGTAAATGCACTACTAGAAAGCGGAATTGAGTCTGTCTATATTATTACAAATGAACAACTTTCAATGGATTTTGATCAAACGGATGCAAAATTGCTGATTGAAAAAGAGATTCATGAAGGCCCCTTAGCTGCTTTAACATTTGCAATGGACTCTATTAAAGAGGCTGATTGGTACATTGTCTTAGCAGCAGACATCCCTTTTATCACACCGGAGTTGGTTCAAGCGTTAATAGAGCATACAACTGTTACTGATCCAACCATAGATGCGATCGTCCCCGTTACCGGCGAAAAAGAGCAACCACTGATCGCTATGTATCATCGTCGCTGCTTGCCCATTGCTTTGGACCTACTTAAAAATAATCGAAAAAGCATGCGACCTTTGTTACATAAAGGAAAAATAAAGTATATTCAATTTCCAGACAATCAAGTAGAATTTACGAATATTAATTACGAAAGTGATTGGAAAAAGTTGAAGAACGAGGAGAGAAGATAATGAGTGAATTTTCCCATTGGAATGAAGTGGGTCGTCCAAAAATGGTCGACATTTCTCAAAAAGAGGAAACAAAACGAAGTGCTGTCGCTCAAAGTACGATTCTACTAAAAAAAGAATTATACGATGCGATCCAAAATGCTGAAATTAAAAAAGGAGATCCTCTACAAGTTGCACAGATTGCCGGGATTATGGCTGCAAAAAAAACGCCTGATATTATCCCAATGTGTCATCCAATTCAACTGACTGGAGTCGATTTTCAGTTTGAATACAAGCAAGTAGGCGATGGCTATGAGTTGATGATGCAAGCTGAAGTGACATGCAAGGGAAATACAGGAGTTGAGATGGAGGCACTAACAGCAGTTTCTGCCGCGGCTCTCACATTCTATGATATGTGCAAAGCGGTTGATAAGAGTATGGTTATTAAAGAAACCTTTCTCTTAAGTAAATCAGGTGGAAAAAACGGAGACTATCAAGCAGCAAAATAAACTTTTTCGACCAACATTAATAGCGACCTTTTATCCATCTTTCCTACGGATAAAAGGTCGCTATACTATCGATTCCTCATTCATGTACTTGTTAATTCCTTTCTAATACAATACCCTTATCATGTATTTATTTCTGGTGAGTTC
>NZ_LFEL01000156.1:0-4475 GCF_001037965.1 Bacillus sp. LL01
ATGTACGACTAATCCCCCATTTTCAATAGAGTACTTCTCTGCGTCCTTATGAGAGCCTTCCTTTAATGGTACTGTATCATCTAGGAAGTCCTTAGCCATTGAAATAACCTGATCACCACGCACTGGATTATATTCTGTACCCTTTTCAGCACCATTGTCTTCTGAAATCACATCTGTTCCATATAATGCATCATATAAACTTCCCCAACGAGCATTAGCAGCATTTAATGCATAACGTGCGTTGTTAACAGGAACGACAAGTTGCGGACCAGCTTGTAGGGCTATTTCTGCATCWACATTCTCTGTTGTAATTTCAAAGTCCTCCACTTTCGGTTCAAGGTAACCGATCTCTTGTAAGAAAGATTTGTAACTTGCAAAATTAACATTCTCTTTATTTTCCTTATGCCAGTTATGGATTTTTTGTTGCAGCTCATGACGACGCTCTATTAATTCCTTATTTTCTGGAGCGAATTCAGAAATTAATGTCTCTAAGTTAGCCCAGAATTCTTCACTTGTAAGTCCACTTTCCGGTAATGCCTTGGTATTAATAAATTGATAGAGCACTGAAGCTACTTTCAAATTCCCAACTTTAATATAGTCTSTCATAGTGTTAGCCCTCCTTGAATTCTGTTCCATTTTTACCTATTTCAATACCCAAGACTGTTATATAACATTGCGKTTTTATTATATAACATAATAGATTAAAAATAAAGAATTCTGAAAACATATTAGTTGAAAATTTGTTAAATAGGAATTTTATTGAATCTAATTTTTAACCAAGCCTATTAATTTTTAAAACCATCTAACCTTATAAAAAACATCTTTAGAAATTCATAAAATAAATTTTCTGCCGGAAGTAACTGACGTTCACTTGATCTAATCACCCCTACTGTACGTGGTACTGTAGGCTCTACGATTGGTATTTTAACCGTAGTATGAGGGATATTATCCACTAGTGTAATTTCTGGTATTAATGTAATACCTAAACCTGCGGATACCAGCCCTTTTAAGGCATCAATATCATCACCTTCAAATGAAACTTTTGGCTTAAATCCAAGGCTAGAACAAGCATTGATAATCAGTTCTCGCAAAATATATCCATCTGGCAATAAAATAATTGATTCCTCTTTTAGTTGATTTAATTTTAACGATGTATGATTGGCTAGCGGATGATTTATGGGTAGAAGTGCAACGATATTTTCGGTAAATAAAATATCACTTTTTACCTTGGGGTCGTTCTTGGGCACTGGACCAATCAAGGCCATATTAAAGTCTCCATTTACTACCCCATCTATGAGGGCGCGATAAGAGGCTTGTTTGAGCTGAAACTTCACCTTAGGGTATTTTGTTCGAAAGGAAACAATTGCAGTGGGCAATGTATATGCTGCCATACTAATTGGGAAAGCAATTCGAATTGTCCCTTGTTCCGGATCTAAGTATTCTTCTACTTCTAACCTCGCATTATCAATAACATTCATTGCTTGATTCATTCGATTAAGAAATACTTTTCCAATCGGTGTGAGTTTAACCCTCCGTCCCTCTCTTATAAACAAATCAACACCTAATTCCGTTTCTAAATTAACAATTTGACGGCTCACAGCGGATTGAGCTACATGCAAAGCATCTGCAGCCTCTGTTACATGCTCTCGTTTCGCTACTTCCATAAAGTATTTAATTTGCCTTAACTCCATTACACTCACCTCCAGTTACGATTCATCTCATTTTGGCATTGAATCTATCTATTTTCAATATTGTTTAGATCATTTATAAATAATAAAATMCACTATAAGAGAAAATCTAACAATAAGAGGAAAAATATGCTTCATTATTTTTAAATTGGAGGAGAGATAAGATGGCAACACTTGAAAAAGTACTTGATCTAAAACTTGAAGCGGCTAAAGGTTATGTAGATGATGTATTTAACATGGTTCAACTACGAAATCCAAATGAAAATGAATTTCATCAGGCAGTTAAAGAAGTTTTTGATTCCTTGATCCCTGTATTAGCTAAACACCCATCCTATATTGAGCATGGGATCCTTGAGAGAATGGTGGAACCTGAAAGGGTTATTAGTTTTCAAGTTCCTTGGGTAGATGACCAAGGAAAAGTGCATGTAAATCGTGGATTTCGTGTCCAGTTTAACAGTGCAATTGGTCCTTACAAAGGTGGGMTCCGTTTTCACCCTTCGGTTAATGCCAGCATCGTTAAATTTCTTGGCTTTGAACAAATCTTTAAAAATTCCTTAACCGGGCAACCAATTGGCGGTGGAAAAGGTGGATCAGATTTTGATCCAAAAGGAAAATCTGATGGAGAGATTATGCGATTCACTCAAAGTTTCATGAGCGAACTATGCAAGCATATCGGCCCAAATATTGATGTTCCTGCAGGTGATATTGGGGTCGGTGCAAGAGAAATTGGATATATGTTTGGTCAGTATAAAAAAATTCGCGGACATTATGAAGCTGGGGTATTAACAGGTAAAGGATTTTCTTATGGTGGTAGTTTAGGAAGAAAAGAAGCGACGGGATATGGGACAGTTTACTTTGTAGAAGAAATGCTAAAAGATAGGGGACTTAGCTTTAAAAATAAAACCGTCGTTGTTTCCGGGTCTGGGAATGTCTCCATATATGCTATTGAAAAAGCTACTAGGTTAGGAGCAAAAGTAGTAGCATGCAGTGACTCAAGTGGATATATTTATGATACAGACGGTATTAACCTATCTACCGTTAAACGTTTAAAAGAAGTTGAGAATAAACGAATTAGTGAATATGTAAAAGAGCATCCTAACACACAATTTATTGAAGGTTGTTCAGCTATATGGTCGATTCCTTGTGACATCGCTCTGCCTTGCGCTACGCAAAATGAAATCGATGATATAGCTGCAAGAACACTCATTTCTAATGGAGTTGTTGCTGTTGGTGAAGGTGCCAACATGCCATGTACCTTAGAAGCAATTGAAATATTTCTAGAAAATGGTATTCTTTTTGGTCCAGCCAAAGCAGTAAATGCTGGCGGGGTCGCTGTGTCCGCTTTAGAAATGGCTCAAAACAGCATGCGACTTTCTTGGTCATTTGATGAGGTTGACCAAAAAMTACAGCAGATCATGAAGGACATCTATCGAAATAGTATGAATGCTGCTGATGAGTATGACGCTCCAGGAAACCTTGTGATCGGGGCTAATATTGCAGGATTTAAAAAGGTAGCTGATGCCATGATTTCTCAAGGAGTTATTTAGAAACTAGCTGATAARAAGTTGCTTCTACCATATCTTTTAAATTCAAAAACTATATAAGAGATATTTAACCAACTAACGCGCCTTCACCTATCGGAGAAGGCGCGTTTTTACTTTCTTTCAAGAAGCTATCTAGGAATTGCCTTTCTTAAAAAGGACTAACTAATCTGCTTTCTTTATAAGGGACAAAACTATCTATTTCCTTAGTCAAGGTCATAATTTTATTAAAAAATAATAGAAAGTGCCTGTTATATGTTTTAAAGGTTTCTTATATAGGTATATACGAGTTAGGRATTATATTCTTATAATATTAGTTTATGAAGAACTTAATAAGGAGAACAGGAGGTTTTTTTTGAGTAAAGGAAGAAAAAATATAAGCAAAGAACACTTGATAGATTACAAGATATTTGTGCCATCTTTGCTTATTATCATTGCTTTTAGTATCCCCTTTTCAATTTATGAATCACGTTCTTTAGATTTGTTAAATTGGATATTCGATACGATTGTGGAGATTTTTAGTTGGGGATACATTTGGTATGGAATTATTTTATTAGGTGCCGGATTATACATTTCGTTTTCTAAGTACGGAAAAGTCGTTTTAGGCGATCCAAAAGAGAAGCCACGATTTACTTTGTTCGAATATGCTTCAATCTTGATAGCAATGGGTGTTGGCTCCACTATTATGCGGACAGGGATGGTACAATGGTCATCCGTTGCTTTAGATCCTCCTTTTGGGATAGAAGCTCAGTCTTCAGAAGCTTTGCTGATGGGAAATGCTTATAGTATGTTCCTGTGGAGTTTCCAAGTATTTGCTATTTTCGTTATGGCAGCACCCGCTATGGGATATATCTTACATGTTCGTAAACGTCCGCTGATGAGAATTTCTGAAGCGTGCCGGTGCATCTTTGGGGATCATTTTACAGATGGTTTAGGCGGTAAATTCCTAGACATGATCTTTCTTGTGAGTATACTCWCAGGGGCAGCGGTAACCTTAGGGCTAGGAACGCCTATTGTCACTTATAATTTGGCTAAATTATTCTCAATCGAAGTGACTTTTGGATTGACTTTGATCGTAACCATCATCTGGGTCATTCTATTCTCAATGAGTGCTTTCTTAGGTATAGAAAAAGGTATTAAAAGATTAAGTACCTTTAATATGTATCTTGCAGGCGCATTTGCTTTATTCATCTTGATAGCAGGACCTGGTATCTTCATACTTGATTATTTTACAGAGAGTGTCGGT
>NZ_LFEL01000157.1:0-4432 GCF_001037965.1 Bacillus sp. LL01
GATATGAGCGGTATTTATGATATATGTGCCAGTTTGGTGAGTTTATGGGCGATATTTTCGATATATGAGCGAACGCTACTTCTGACTTATTTTATGTGCGAACGAACCTCGGTGAACGCCGCCGAGCGACGCGACGATCGTAGACTGATGCTGCTCCGCACGCCCCCACTGAAAAGATATTCATCCATAACAATATGTACACACCACATAAACATAACTAACTAATAGTTTTAATAATTTTCAGAAGATTATATATACTCTAAAATAAACAAGTTTAAACGTTTTATCAAGTACTTTTTGTTTAATTATTCCTAAAATCGTCTGCTAAATTACGACAGACTAACTAGTTTACTTGTATTTCTCTCGCATACAACCGTTCGCTCTGCCATAATTTATTCATCTAATATGAATACTTTCTAACAGATTCTTCTTTACGCCCTAATTATTTTTCGCTATGATATGATAGATATGGACAAAAATTTTAAGAATGATTTGATTTTATATAAAGTGAGGTATTGCGATGGCGCAATCAAGGTTAAGACGACGTAAGAGCCGTAATAGTCGAATGAAACGTGGATTAAAGATATTTGTATTAATAGGACTATTCTCTTTTCTAATAGCAGGAGCAGCGGTTACTTATTTTGCTTTCCAGCTTGCAAATGCGACTTCAAGTGCTCAACAAGAGCTTGAACGTGGAGAAAAATCCGAGCGTCGTACTGAAGCTGTAAATCCGACAAAAGATAATATCTCGATTTTATTCCTCGGTGTAGACGATAGAGATGGGAGCTTGGTTGGTAGAACCGATGCGATGTTACTCGCAACATTCAACAGATCAGATTCAAGCATAAAAATTCTCAGCATTCCAAGGGATTCACTAGTCACCATACCCGGTCGTGCTAACCGTGACAAGATTAATCATGCACATGCTTTTGGCGGCCTAGATTTAACTGTGGACACAGTGGAAGAACTTCTAGACATCCCTATTGACTATTATTTGAAACTAAATTTCAATGCATTCATAGAAATTGTTGATGCATTCGGCGGTGTGGAAATCGATGTACCTTTCACTTTTTCAGAGCAGGATAGTTTCGGTAATCACGGTGCAGTCACATTAAATGAAGGTACCCACGTTTTAAATGGTGAAGAAGCTCTTGCTTATACGCGAATGCGAAAGAACGATCCTCGTGGTGATATCGGACGCGGAGAGCGGCAACAAGATGTCATTCAAGCGCTCATCAAGAAAGCCGCTACATTTTCATCGATTTCAAATTATGATGAGGTATTTAATAGTATTGGAAACCATATGACAACTAATTTGAGTTTTGGTAACATGATAGCATTACACAATTATGCTAACTCAATCGAAAGTATGGAGAATCTTAATTTCGAGGGAAATGATACGCGTCTAAATGGCGTTTATTATTACGAACTAGATGAGGTTTCGAGACAAACTGTATCAAGGGTTTTGAGAATGCATTTAGGGCTAGAAGCAACAACTACAGAGACGACAGAAACTCCATAACAAAAAAAGCTAAGAGAACAGTTAACGTTCTCTTAGCTTTCTATTTATTATTCAGTAGTTCCTTTTAGTTGCACTAGTGAATCGTCTAACAAAATTAATCATTGGGCGATAGGTCGAACTTACAAGACCTACCTTTTCAGCGATTAACTCAATCACCACTAATATTACAGCCATAATAATGAATGTAACCCATAATGTCGACATCGTAAGCATAACGGCTGCAAGTCCAAAGAAAGCACTCATTGCATAGATGACTAACACTGTTTGTCGGTGTGAAAATCCGACTCTTAGCAAACAATGATGCAGATGAGATTTATCAGGTGCAGACAATGGTTTTTTATTTACAATCCGACGAATAATAGCAAAAAATGTATCTGAAATTGGTACAGCTAAAATAATGACTGGAATTAACAAAGAGAATAACGTAATATTTTTAAATCCGAGCAGTGAGATAACCGAAATCATAAAACCTAAGAATAAAGCTCCAGTGTCTCCCATGAAAATTTTAGCTGGATTAAAGTTGTGATAAAGAAATCCTAGCGTACTACCCAATAAAATCACACCAAGTGCAGCTACGAAAAGATCCCCACCTAGAATGGCTAAAGAAGTAATCGTAATAAGGACGATAGATGAAACTCCTGCAGCTAACCCATCTAAACCATCAATTAAGTTAATTGCATTCGTAATTCCGATTATCCAAAGTAATGTTAAGGGAATACTAAACCAACCAAGCTCWATACGAGCATCAAAAGGTAAATTTATGAATTCAACCTGAACCCCACCATAGATAACAATACCTGCTGCAAGTAATTGTCCAAATAATTTCCACTTAGCAGATAGTTCGATCATGTCATCTAAGAATCCAGTTACAATGATGATAAAACTACCAATTAAAATGGGCATCATATACGTACTATCTGGCTGTAGAACAATAAATCCTATTAAAAATCCTATATAAATGGCTAATCCACCTAGTCTTGCCATCAATTTTTGATGAACCTTTCGGTGGTTTGGTTTATCTGTTGCACCAATCTTTATTGCGAATCTTCGCACGAGTGGTGTTATTAATAATGTCACTATAAAACAAATTGCTAACGTTAACCAGAGCATGTGAAACCTCCTTAGTCATACCTTCTCCTATTTATAAGGAACTTATTTAGATTTGAGAAAATTAACAGCTCTGTTTTTTCTACAAATCAATCATGTTATTTATTAAATCTAGCAAAAAACATCGAGATAACTCGAATAAAATATCTACTTCTTGAACATACAAGAAGGATTATACCACAAACAAATATTACACATAGATATTATTTTAAGTTTCATCATTAATACATAATTATTTTAGTAGGTAACCTCCAAAAATAATAATTAAATACTATATTCCCTTAAAAATAAACTTTGAATCTAAAAAATCTTAGAATTATGTCGATAAGTAAGATATAAGAATGAGGAGGTTAGACAATATGAAAAAAAAATTAGCTCTAATTACTTTTATTGCATTATTATCAAGCGCTTTAATCTTCCAATCATCCACTTTAGCAAACTCGCAACCAGTGCTTGCAAGTGTAGATTGGGTGGTCAGTCAAATTAAACCAATTAACGATCGTGTGACCGAACTMGAAAAAAAAGTTCAACAACTTGAACAGCAAGTTGAACAACTTAAAGCGAACCAGAAATGATGGGCGGGTGCAAAATGAAATCAATATTATCTTTATTACTTGTTTCCTTTTTATTACTGTTTTTCGTTCCTACGTATTCACATGCCCAGGATGTTGTAGATTATCCTACACCAATGAAGGTTAAACTTGTACCCACAATTAATTTCAATGTAACTCCTACAGGACATTATCGTTTACTTAACGTCGATAACCAAAAAGAGATTCTTTTTTCAGGTGAGGTTCAATTTCGTCACACACCTAATCAAGTCATTGTTCGCGTAGACGGAAGGGATTTTACCTCAACTCGAGGTTTTGAACTTCAAGAATTACATGCTGAAACAGAAAACTTTGTTACAGTTACCTCAGTACAACAGGGGACAAGCTTCCAAGCAACTCAATATCGCGGTTCATTAAAAGTGGAGCGCGGACAAGACCGGCTTACGCTTTTTAATATTCTTGATATTGAAGAGTATTTACTTGGAGTAGTGCCTAAGGAAATGCCTGCTTTATGGCATCAAGAAGCATTGAAAGCCCAATCAGTGGCCGCAAGAAATTATGCTTATAAGCAAATGGCTTCCAGCGGCTTTGTAGTAGATACAACTGCCAATCAAGTATATGGTGGAAAAACTGGGGAGCACCCAAATAGTAACCAAGCAGTCCGTGCAACAAAAGGAGTATATGCGACACATAACGAGGTTATAATTGACGCTTACTTTCACTCRAGCTCTGGAGGACACACGGAGAACAGTGAAAATGTTTGGAGAAATCCAGTACCATACATAAGAGCAGTTGCAGACCCGTACGATCAACATTCAGCCAACGCCAATCATTCATGGAGCACTCACATTGATCGTGCCACGATGGAACAAACGATTTTTGGACCTGGTGTACGCTTGGTTGATCTAGAAGTAACAGAACGAACCGCACAAGGTGGTAGTGTTCAAAAATTGACCGCTACAGGTCTTAATACGACTACTGGAGCTGTCGTGACTTCGAGCTTGCCAAAGAATAATGGAACAGGTGACTCGATACGTTCTGCCTTTGGGCCATCATTAAGAAGCATTAACTTCACTGTAGATAAGCCTCAAGTTGCTGTACAAGTTAAGACAGCAAATGGCGGAACACAAAATCTTGACTATACCTATGGAGCTAAAATCCAATCTGAGAATGGTCAACACTCCAAAGTTAACACGAATGAGTTAACCGTTCAAATGGCTTCCCAAACAGTTAATCACCCTACTTCCCCTAA
>NZ_LFEL01000158.1:0-4428 GCF_001037965.1 Bacillus sp. LL01
TTCATGAGGCTTGCGTTAGAAGAGGCTGATAAGGCAGAACAAATAGGGGAAGTGCCAATTGGGGCGGTCATTGTTAAAGATGGCGAGGTGATTGCCGCTGCTCATAATCGTAGAGAGTGTGACCATCAAGCAATTGCACATGCCGAATTACTAGCTATTAAAAGCGCTTGTGACGTCTTAGGGAGTTGGCGATTAACGGGCTGTACCCTTTATGTGACGCTTGAACCTTGCCCGATGTGCGCTGGAGCTATTGTGCAGTCTCGTGTGGATCAAGTGGTTTATGGTGCTGTGGACCCTAAAGCGGGATGTGCAGGTACTTTGATGAACTTACTTGATGAACCTCGATTTAATCATCGTGCAGATGTGGTGTCGGGGTGCCTAAAAGAAGAGTGTGGAGAGAGATTGACTACTTTTTTTAGAAAGCTCAGAGGTAAAAGGAAAGCAGCTAAGAGGAACGGGGCTTCCTAATTCTTACACTTGCATTTTTTAATCAAACGCTCTATACTAGGAAATGCGTCACATTAGACGCCTAAACATTGTTATTCAATTTGCCGTGCTAGGTGGGGAGGTAGCGGTGCCCTGTACCCGCAATCCGCTGTAGCGGGACTGAATCCCTTTCTGAGGTTTTGTCATCGTAAGGTCTGACCTAAGTAAGTGGTGTTGACGCTTGGGTTCCACGCAACGGAAACCCGCAAACCCTGTCAGGTCCGGAAGGAAGCAGCAGTAAGTGGCCCCTTCCGTGTGCCGTGGAGTAGCCTGGGTCGAGCTAACTGCTTAGGTAACGCTTGGGGTGACACTATCGAGGAAAGGTGCACGGTATTATATATACTAAGACAACAACTACTTAAGGTAGTTGTTTTTTTATTGCGTATTTCAGTGTGTGGCATGTATTTGCTAGTTTGACACTTTATTATCATCTTTTAAATCGCTATAATATGAAGTAGTGAGTAGAAAAAGGAGTGGGAACAATGAGCTATCAAGCATTATATCGCGTATGGCGACCGCAGCAACTACGGGATGTAGTAGGACAAGAGCATATTACGAAAACGCTGCAGAATGCTTTGTTGCAAGAAAAGTTTTCCCACGCTTATTTATTTTCAGGGCCTAGAGGAACGGGTAAGACAAGTGCAGCAAAAATAATTGCTAAAGCGATTAACTGTGAGAAAGCTCCGGTGGCAGAACCTTGTAATGAGTGTGCTTCTTGTAAGGGAATTACTTCAGGTGCAATAGTAGATGTTATGGAAATTGATGCGGCTTCAAACAACGGTGTTGATGAAATTCGTGATATCAGAGATAAAGTAAAATTTGCTCCAAATGAAGTTCGTTATAAAGTGTATATTATTGATGAAGTTCATATGCTTTCAACGGGTGCATTTAATGCATTATTAAAAACATTAGAGGAACCCCCAAGTCACGTTATTTTTATTTTAGCGACTACAGAACCGCATAAAATTCCGTTAACCATTATATCGCGGTGCCAACGCTTTGATTTTAAACGGATTTCTAATCATTCGATTGTAGGTCGTATGAATGAAATTTTAGCTCATGATAGAATTGAAGTGGAAGAGGAAGCTTTAATGATGATTGCGCGTGCGGCTGATGGAGGCATGCGTGATGCTCTAAGTTTACTAGATCAAGCCATTTCCTATGCCGAAGATACATTGACGCTTGAAGATGTACTTGCCATCACTGGTGCGGTCTCTGAAGGGGTGTTGGTCAAGCTTGTAGAAGCTATTGCGACTAAAGAAACCGCGGTGGCACTCGAATCCTTAGATCATCTAGTTAGGGATGGGAAAGAACCAGGGCGTATACTCGAAGATCTTATCTATTACATACGCGATTTATTATTGTGCAAAACTGCTCCGGATTCACAAGATCTATTAGAGAGGGCAGAATCGGTTGAGAAGGCAGTTGCTCTTAGTGGGCAATTTGAATTCCCTTGGCTTTATCAAGCGATTGAACTATTAAATGCTTCTCAACAAGAGATGAAGTGGTCTTCGCACCCTAAAGTTATCTTGGAAATGGTTCTAATACGTTTAGTGAATCAAAGACCCGAACAAACAGAGGGTGTAAGTGGAGTGGAGTCAGAGAGAGTTCAGCAGTTGGAAACAAAGATTAGTACTCTTGAAAAAGCATTGAAACAACTTCAAGCTAGTGGAGTTGGGGGAGCGGCGGCTGACGGGAATCAACAGCCGGCTGTAAGAAGACCTAAAAAGCAAGTCCCGCAAACAAGGGTGAATACATCAAAAGTGAAAGAGCTTTTAAAAGGAGCCACAAAACAAGAGTTTCAAAAGGTGACTGGTCAGTGGGGAGCGATTATGGAGCGAGTTAAGTCTCAAAATATCCCTGCTCATGCTTGGTTAAGTGATAGTCGCCCTGTGGCCGCTTCAGAAGGCTTCATCCTTCTAGCGTTTCAAAATGAAATGCATCGTGATATGATGGATACAAAGTTCCGTCCGTTTTTAGAAGACGTGTTTCAAGACATGTTTGGCAACTCAATAACCTTTATGACATTGCTTCAAAATCAATGGGATAGATTAAAGGAAGAATATGTTAAGGAACAACGCGGGGGCGAGCAAGAAAGCGACCCTGTGGTAGATGAGGCCCTTAAGTTAGTGGGCTCTGATCTAGTTGAAATTATCGACGGATAAACTAAGGAGGAATTACTATGAAAAACATGGGTAATATGATGAAGCAAATGCAAAAAATGCAAAAGCAAATGGCGAAGGCGCAAGAAGAGTTGAAAGAGAAAACAGTAGAAGCTACAGCAGGTGRTGGCATGGTTACTGTTATTGCTAGTGGAGATAAGCGTATTATTGATGTAAAAATCTCTGAAGATGTTGTAGATCCAGATGATATCGATATGCTTCAAGATTTAATCTTAGCTGCGACAAATGAGGCGTTAAAACAAGTAGATGAACTTGTTGAACAAGACATGGGTAAATTCACAAAAGGAATGAACATTCCAGGTATGTTCTAGGAGGTTGTACTTTGCAATATCCAGAACCGATCGCAAAGTTAATAGAAGGTTTTATGAAACTTCCAGGTATTGGACCGAAAACGGCAAGCCGTTTGGCTTTCTTTGTTCTTGATATGAAGGAAGATGATGTCCTTGATTTTGCAAAGGCTTTAGTAAATGCTAAACGAAATCTAACCTATTGCTCGGTCTGTCATAATATTACTGATACAGACCCTTGTCGCATATGTGAGGACAAACATCGTGATGAGTCCATGGTGTGTGTGGTCCAGGACGCAAAAGATGTTATTGCAATGGAGAAAATGAAGGACTACCGTGGGAAATACCATATATTACACGGGGCGATTTCTCCTATGGATGGAGTTGGACCAGAGGACATCAAAATCCCGGAATTATTAAAACGACTGCAGGATGACACGATTCAAGAAGTGATCATAGCTACAAACCCTACTATTGAAGGGGAAGCAACTGCTATGTATATTTCTCGTTTAGTAAAGCCTACAGGTATTAAGGTGACGAGGATTGCACATGGATTGCCAGTGGGTGGAGATCTCGAGTATGCGGATGAGGTTACATTGTCTAGAGCGATAGAAGGAAGACGTGAATTATAGATCAAGGGGGGACGTTATGTTTTTTCGGAAAAAAGGAAGATTACGAAAAGAAGAAAACGATCGTCTACTAAGGTCTATTGAATCGATGAAGGATCGTTTAGATAGCGAGAAACATTTTGTATCTCATAGTGTGGACCCATCGGATGATGTACTTGCAAAGATGAAGGCATCGGAGTCCGTATATACTTTTTTATTAAGAGAAGCGAGAACTCAAAAGATGCGAAAGAACAAGCTTGCAAGATAGCTTGTTCTTTTTTTATTTTCTCTAGCATAAATTAAAGAAAAGACATGACAAGCATATGAGGTGATTCAATGGATCCGATCCTAGTTATCGCTATCTTAGCAGGKCTTGTAATCCTATTATTAACGATAGGAGCCCCGCTAAAGCCACTTCGATTTATTGGGCAAATAGCTGTAAAGGTAGTCATAGGAGCTCTATTATTATTCTTTGTAAATGCATTTGGCTCGTTCTTTTCTTTTCATATTCCTATTAATGGTGTAACAGCTCTAGTGTCTGGAGTTCTAGGGGTGCCTGGTTTGCTTTTATTAATAGTAACCAAGCAATTTATATTGTAAGAAAAGGCAAGGGCGATCTAAAAAGAGACCCCTTGCCTTTTTATATGGTGAATTCAAGAGAAGGTTCCTCGAGCTGTCTTTCGTAGGAGGAAGCTTTTTTAAAATTTATTTTTAAWAAGACTTGCGCTTATTATAGATAACATGTTATATTATTACTTGTCGCTGAGACACACCACAACATCGCAAACAAAACAACTTGAAAAAAGATGTTGACGGAACGTTGCTGTGATGGTATATTAGTTAAGTCGCCAACGAGCGACGAAC
>NZ_LFEL01000159.1:0-4410 GCF_001037965.1 Bacillus sp. LL01
GACTCCGTGCAGGGAAGGGTATTGTCCCGTATATAATGTGGTTCGACTCGGGGAACAGGCGGTACTACCAGCATAATGATTTTTGAATACCATTCCATTTTTACGTAACAGTTTTTGTGCTGTTAAGTTTTCTTCACACCATCTTTTTAATTCGTTCGYTTCATACACTGCGGGATACCGTTGCTGGTCCACCATTAAGATAAGAATGTTCGGCTTCTTTCTCTTCTTGTTTCTCATGTGATCGCCCCCTGCATGTTAACTCTTTTTATACGATGTAAACTTTATATACTATATGCTCTATTGGATAAAGGCAGTATCCATTTCTTAATTGAAATGGACGTTTAAAGAATAAGAAAAAGCCTTATCACATGATGTGATAAGGGCGCAGTTTATTTCGTTTGATGAGCTTTGCTGTAGGTCTCTCGAAGCTCTACTTTTAAGACCTTGCCAGATGGATTTCTTAGCAACTCATCGACAAATTCAATCGATTTTGGTTTCTTATAACTGGCTAACCTGCCATTACAAAATTCAATCACAACTTCACTTTTTTAGAATTCTAACAAGACACATCGAATTCTGCACAAAAAAAGTCAGTGCTTCCTTCGATAAGAATGAGTGCACCTGACTTTTAACAAAGCATCCCGCTATTTAAACCAACCCTTCTCTTTGAACCTCGAAATTGCTTCAATTCTGTTACCTACATCAAGCTTATCCAGTATGACTGAAATATAATTGCGCACTGWACCATTTGTCAGATAAAGCTCACTTGCGATCTCGTTAGTGCTTTTCCCTTCAGCAATTAACTCCATGACCTGCTTTTCACGATTCGTAAGGGGATTTTTATCTTCGTAAGCCAAATCGATTAATTCTGGAGCATAAAACCGCCTGCCGTCCATGATGATACGAATCGAGTTTGCTAGTTCTTCACTAGGACTATCTTTTAACAAATAGCCGCTCACCTCTGCATTTCTGGCCCGTTCAAAATAACCAGCGCGTGCAAAGGTGGTCAAGATAATAACTTTGCATGGTTGATCGATCAGTTCTTCTGCTACATCAAGTCCACTTTTCATTGGCATTTCAATATCCATGATACAAATATCAGGTTGGTGCTGCTTCACTAAAGCTAAAGCTTCTTCACCGTTCCGTGCTTTCCCAACYACTTCCATATCTTCTTCCAAATCAAGTAAAGAACTGAGAGCCCCTAGCAACATTCGCTGATCTTCGGCAATTACTATTCGAATCAAGTCAATCCCCCCTATGTCCTTTGTTGAATGATATTTGGTACTCGAATATCAAGAGTAGTCCCATCTGATGCTGAGATGTCCACACTGYCATTTACAAACTCTAACCGTTCTCTAATTCCCCTCAGTCCATTCCCTTCCGTTGAACCCGCGTCCTCTGATATCCCAATGCCATTATCATGTACAATAATTTGAACTTCTTCATCTAACTCTTTGATCACTAATTTACAAGAAGTGGCTTGACTATGCTTAATCACGTTTGTCACTGCCTCTTTCAAACACATACTCACGACATTTTCGACTAATAAGGGGGTATTCGTTAATTTGGCATTCCCTTCAAGGATGAATTCCATTTGTGCTGCTTTTAAAATTTGCTGCATATGAATGATTTCATCTTCTAGCTTTGCCCCACGCATATCAGACACCATCTCACGAACTTCTTTCAATGCTGTCCTCGCTGTTTGATTAATATCACTTAATTCAACTTTTGCATTTTCCGGGTTGATCTCAATTAATTTCTTAGCCAAATCACTTTTTAACCCAATAAGAGATAATTTTTGACCAAGTGTGTCATGCAAGTCACGGGCAATCCGTTGCCGTTCTTCAATAACGATTAGTTGAGAGATTCGTTTGTTTGCATCTTCTAGTTGTCCTTCTAACTTTTCACGTTTGTTTCGATTATACGAATTAATCGGCAACAAAATCACACCGATAATCGAGATAATAATAAAAGGAAACTGAGCAAAAAACAGTTCATTTTGAGTGAAAAAACTTAAGCTCGCTGCAATAATCGTTGTTAACAAGTGCGTAACATATAGGGTGAAAAATCCCACTTTACTTTGAATATTCCCTATGAAAAAGGCGAGGAAAAGAGCAAAATAAACATACCCGTAAAATAAGGTCATACCAATACTTATCGCCATCTCAATTCCTACCCATAAATAGACAAGCCCACCTTTAGAAATAAACGATAGACGGTACGAAACAAAGAACAATAAGATCATAATAATACCAAAGATGATTTCTATAGCCAAAGATGACCTGAAGATGAAATAGAATGGTAATAGACAAAAAATAATCCATACGTACACGCTTAGCCCTGTATTTTTAGGGAAGATATTATACCAACTTTGCATAATGACCTCCTTTCTTTATTTAGATGATACTTTTATCATACAATAATTTTCCTTTTTTTGTCCTTTTTATAAAGCAACGAAAAACCATTCAATGGTGATTGAACGGCTTTTCATTGAACTATTTATTGTTAGTTTGAAGGCTCGCTTGCCTCTTTTTATTCTCTTGATTTGATTTTGACTTAGAAAGTAAGTGCGCAACTTGTTTAAAGCTAACAAACGTTTTGCTTTTTTGATCATATAGACGAAAACGAATCGATTGTAAACTTGATCCAACTGTAATCGTTGTCGCTTGTTGCAATGGTGGTGTTGTTGCATGAACTTTTTCTAAGTTGTAATTCGGAACTCTAGGACTTAGATGATGGACATGATGGTAGCCAATATTTCCTGTCACCCATTGTAATACTTTTGGGAGTTTATAATACGAACTTCCATCTATAGCAGCTTTCACATAATCCCACTCTTCTTCATCTTCAAAGTAAGAGTCTTCAAATTGATGCTGCACATAAAATAACCAAATTCCAAGCGATCCTGATACGAATAAAATAGGTGCTTGAACAAGCAAGAACGCCTGCCAACCTATTAACCAAATCAGCGCGGAATAAACAACCACAACTGAGACGTTAATCAAATGTGTATTGAATCTTTCTTTCTTTCTAGCATCTTTACGATTAAAGCGATTTGTAATCAAGAACAAGAAAAGTGGCCCCAATCCAAACATCACAAGTGGATTACGATAAATGCGGTATGCCAATCTCTCCTTAAATGAGGCTGATACATATTCATCTACGGTCATAATCCACACGTCACCCGTCCCACGCTTACCTAAATTACTGCTTGTTGCATGGTGAATCGAATGCTCACGCTTCCACTTTTCGTAAGGGAACATCGTAATGACACCCGTAATCGTACCTACTATATTATTAAGTTTTTTACTTTTGAAAAATGACCCATGACAACAATCATGAAATATAATGAAGATACGAACAACAAATCCTGCTGCTACGATGGCAAATGCAAAGGTTAACCAAATTGAAACGGATAAACTTTGATAGGCTAAAAACCATAATAAGAAAAACGGTGGAATCGTATTTAATATTTGTTTTAAGCTTGATTTAATATCTGATTTTTCAAATGGTGCAATGCTTTTTTTAAGTTGAGATAACTTTGAATTACTACTCATGACTTCCCCCTTGATAAGATACATTTTAATTTATTATGGGAATTATTTGATTACATTAATCATAAAAGAAACACATTCGGCAAAGAAGTCATGAATGTCAAGAAGCAGATATGACAGTTGTCATATCTGCTTCATTATAAGCTATTAAAAAGAAGTGTGTACGCTCCTCCTTATGCAAACCATTTATGCCACATACCATCATTTCTTCCCCTTGCAAAACAATCAATCCGGTTCAATCCCCATGAAACAGCACCTGGGGAAGAACGAATTCCTCCTTGTGGAGCTCCGAGGTTCTCCCAGTTACTCCACCTTGAGCCGTTCCACCATTTATGCCACATTCGATTGTTCCTAGCTCTTACAAAACAATCAATTCGGTTAGGCGCCCAAGAAGAAACAGCCGGTGAGCCATCAAACCCTCCCTGTGGTGAGCCGAGATCTTCCCACCCGCTCCACCTTGAGCCATCCCACCATTTATGCCACATTCGATTGTTCCTGCCTCGAACAAAACAATCAATTCGATTTGGTCCCCATGAGACAGCACCTGGGGAACCATTTAATCCTCCCCTTGGAGCACCGAGATTTTCCCAGCTGCTCCACCTTGCCCCGTCCCACCATTTGTGCCAAAGGTTGTTATCGTTCCCTTGTACAAAGCAATCTAATCGATTTGCTTGCCATGATGCCACAGCAGGTTTCCCTTTGAATCCAGGCCGAGGAGCTCCAAGATCTTCCCATTCTCTCCACCTTGAMCCGTCCCACCATTTATGCCACATCGTATCCCTTCCAGCTCTTGCAAAACAATCAATCCGATTTGGCCCCCATGAAACGGCCTCCGGTGAGCTTCTTAAACCACCCC
>NZ_LFEL01000016.1:0-17706 GCF_001037965.1 Bacillus sp. LL01
ATCAGGTAGATAGGTTCGAGGTGGAAGCGTGGCGACACGTGCAGCTGACGAATACTAATCGATCGAGGACTTAACCCAAAACATTTGAACGATAGGAATACCTTGATATGAACACATTATCTAGTTTTGAAGGATCAACCTTCAACTGAATATGTCTGGTAATGATGGCGAAGAGGCCACACCCGTTCCCATACCGAACACGGAAGTTAAGCTCTTCAGCGCCGATGGTAGTTGGGGGATCTCCCCCTGTGAGAGTAGGACGTTGCCAGGCAAATGAAAGAGACCAGTGCTTATGCGCTGGTTTTTTGGGTTTTCATGAGTGGTGACCGTAAGGTCAACTAGGTAGAATAATCGACGTTCTTTTTTGGATAGATAACATATGTTCGAGTGGCGGGTTCAGAGGAGCAAGCAGGTCAAGGAAGCGAAAGAGGGAGGACCGGAGTGTACGTTCATCGGGTACACGAGGACCGGACCGACCGAGCTGACGAAGAGATGCGCCGCTCCTATGAAGTCGCCTAGAACACGGAAGTTAAGCTCTGCGGCGCCGATGGTAGTTGGGGGATCTCCCCCTGTGAGAGTAGGACGTTGCCAGGCAAATGGAAAGGACCAGTGCTTATTAAATTAGGCGCTGGTTTTTTTGTGTTTTCATAATTCGTGAAAGGATAAGATATGCGTAGTTTGAGCCGTGGGGACCGTGAGGCACACACAGGGTACACGAGAAAAGGGAGGAGACCTGCTATGCCCTCTATGCCTCCCTATTGATTCCAAACGTACTCAACAGATAACCATGCAAGTAAAAAGGGATTTTGGTGTATGCGACATCAAGAAACTGGTTGATGAGAGAAAGATCGCTGCTGTTGAAAGTATGTAGCAATTCTCCCCACCATTCCGTTTCATACCTGCAGATCATGCTTAAGTTATATAAAAGGAGATAGTGCGCAAGTATTTCCGGGAAAAAGGTTAGCTGTTCCTTTTTCCGTGGAATGTATAGGGCACTTTTTTCATAGTTGTAAAGCAAAGGCGAGTAATTAAATGATGCATTGTTTTTAGTTTCCTTAAAAAGAAGACATTCGTCTTTCACGGAGTCTAATTCATAGAAAGTCTGTTTAAGAAAATATTGGGTGAAACGGTCCTTCGTCATTTTGTAATCATCAAGTATGGAGAACGGAATCTTTATGAACTCTTCCGTCACCTTTCCAACAGGGAGAAATGGGGATTTATTTTTTGTTATTTTTAAAGTTGTTTCTAGTTCCGGGATGGAAAAAAGCAGATCCTGCATGGAATATTTTGTTCCTTCTGTTTGTTTCACATGGAACATTTTGTCGCTAAAGTGCGAAAAGAGTCCGTTCTTTTGAACTTTCACTTCATCTTGGATAAATTCGTAGCTTTGCTTTTTTCTTTTTCGGGTGGAGACACCATGAGCCAGGACAGAGGTGGATTCAGGATATAGAGGATCCACTGTTAATAAACAGGCTTTAATTAATTGAACCATTCCATAAAACAGTAGGACAGGTTTAATGGAGGTGGGGGTATTACTTGATTGATGTAGATAGGTCAATCCATGTTCCACATAATAAATGAAGCTGTAGGCGTTTTGGTAACTCTTTTGTTCATATTGTTCAATTTTCTGCTTTTGATAGCTGATCTTTAGCAACTTCTGGGCGGTTTCAACAGATTGGAATGGGTAGAATAGATGTAAGAATGGAGCTGTCAACGAATCCACGTCCTTGCTAAAATATATAGTAAGAATAGTTAGAAAAAATAAACTTATGTTACTGTCCTTGACAGTATTTTGTCCAGTTGATACTCTACTATAAATATAATCGAGAATAAAAAGGGGGAAAATTTTGTCATGTGGGAAAGTAAATTCGCTAAAGAAGGCTTAACATTTGATGATGTACTATTAGTGCCAGCCAAATCAGAGGTATTACCACGAGATGTTGATTTAAAAGTGAAATTGACGGAAACATTGCAATTGAATGTGCCTATAATCAGTGCAGGGATGGATACGGTGACGGAAGCGGAAATGGCAATTGCCATGGCACGACAAGGCGGTTTGGGAATCATCCACAAGAATATGTCGATTGAGCAACAAGCTGAACAAGTGGACAAGGTAAAGCGCTCCGAAAGAGGAGTAATTACCGACCCATTCTTTTTAACACCTGAACAT
This sequence comes from Bacillus sp. LL01, assembly GCF_001037965.1. NCBI lineage: Bacteria > Bacillati > Bacillota > Bacilli > Caryophanales > Bacillaceae > Bacillus > Bacillus sp. LL01. The sequence continues at coordinate 2,171 of NZ_LFEL01000016.1, forward strand.
CAAGTCTTCGATGCAGAACACCTAATGGGGAAATACAGAATATCAGGTGTTCCGATAGTGAACAATCAAGGTGAGCAGAAACTTGTCGGAATTTTGACGAATCGTGATTTACGATTCATCCAAGATTACTCGATTCCAATTTCCGATGTCATGACAAAAGAAAATTTGGTTACAGGTTCTGTTGGAACCACTTTGGAAGAAGCGGAAAGCATTTTACAAAAGTACAAAATTGAAAAACTCCCTCTTGTAGATGATGAAGGCATATTAAAGGGCCTTATTACCATTAAGGATATAGAAAAAGTTATTGAGTTCCCACATTCAGCAAAGGATAGTCAAGGTCGCCTGCTTGTTGGTGCAGCAGTGGGGGTAACAGGAGATACGATGCTTCGTGTGGAGAAACTGGTCCAAAAGAGTGTGGATGCCATTGTTGTGGATACCGCACATGGGCATTCTCAAGGTGTTCTTGATACTGTCAGGAGAATTAGAGATAAATATCCGAATGTGAACATTATTGCTGGGAATGTTGCAACGGCAGAAGCAACGCGTGACTTGGTAGAAGCTGGTGCCAATGTCATTAAAGTGGGCATCGGGCCGGGCTCCATCTGTACCACTCGTGTAGTGGCTGGTGTTGGAGTTCCACAAATTACAGCAGTATATGATTGTGCAACAGAGGCTAGAAAATTAGGCGTATCCATTATTGCGGACGGGGGAATCAAGTATTCCGGAGATATTGTGAAGGCTCTTGCCGCCGGCGGGCACGCGGTTATGCTTGGCAGTATGCTTGGCGGAACGTCTGAAAGCCCTGGAGATACAGAGATCTTCCAAGGTAGACGCTTTAAAGTTTACCGCGGCATGGGTTCAGTAGGTGCGATGGAAAAAGGAAGTAAGGACCGTTATTTCCAAGAGGATAATAAGAAATTTGTTCCAGAAGGAATAGAAGGCCGTATTCCATACAAAGGCCCTGTTTCTGACACCATTTACCAGATGGTTGGCGGCCTGCGTTCCGGTATGGGATATTGCGGGACAAAAGACTTACAGGAATTAAGAGAAAATGCGCAATTTGTGAAGATGACGGGCGCAGGCTTGCGTGAAAGTCACCCGCATGATGTGCAAATTACCAAAGAATCTCCTAATTATTCCGTATAATTTAGCTTTATAGGTGTTTAGTCTTATATTAGACAGAGGAAGAAGTAGTCTTTCTCTGTCTATTTTTTTTCGACATAGTGTGATAAAATAACGACTATGTGAAAAATTATGTGGAGGGTACTTAATTGTGACAAAGAAAAACTTTCAACGCGTTATTGCTAGTTTACTAACCATTGTGATGCTAACAACCATTTTTTCGATACAAGGTGTAAAAGCGGAGGGGAATAATCCCCATTTAGATATAAATGCAGAAGCTGCATTACTTCTTGAACAAAACACCGGAAAAATCATTTACCAAAAGAACATCGATTCCGTTCTTGGGATCGCAAGTATGACCAAAATGATGAGTGAGTACTTAATCCTTGAAGCGATCAGTGAAGGGAAGCTTGCTACAGATGATCAATACAATGTAAATGAGTATGTATGGACCATCTCCCATGATCGCAGTCTTTCCAATGTACCTCTTCGTAGAGATGGGACCTACAATGTACAGGAACTTTATGAAGCGATGGCAATCTATTCTGCCAATGGAGCAACGATTGCGCTGGCGGAAATGGTAGCTGGCACGGAAACAGAATTTGTAAAAAAGATGAACGAAAAGGCTGAAGAATTAGGTCTGGAAGATTATAGATTTGTTAATTCAACAGGTTTGAATAATGCAGATTTATACGGTATGCATCCGGATGGAACAGAAGCAAATGAAGAAAATGTAATGTCTGCACGTGCAACTGCTAAACTTGCTTACCATCTATTGAAAGACTTCCCGGAAATTCTTGAAACTGCAAGCATTCCGAAGAAAAAATTCAGAGAAGGTACAGATGATGAAATTGATATGTCCAACTGGAACTGGATGCTACCTGGCCTTATTTCGGAATATGAAGGAGTAGACGGACTTAAAACCGGTTTTACCGATTTTGCTGGATACAACTTTACAGGAACTATCGAAAAGGATGGCATGAGATTTATTTCCGTAGTAATGGATGCTAGAAATGCTGATGGCCAGCCTCAGGATACAGCACGTTTTGCAGAAACTAGAAAACTATTTGATTATGGCTTTGCGAACTACTCGCTTAAAGAAGTATTTCCATCTAACTACCAAGTAGATAAGAACTCTAACTTGAAAGTAGTAAAAGGGAAAGAAAAGCAAGTGGAAGTGGAAACCAGTAAAGAAATGAACGTTCTGGTCAAGCGCGGAGAAGAAGAGAGTTTCGAGCCGTTGTATGTGTTTGATGAAGAAGTAGTAAATGAAGAAGAAGAGATTACAGCACCTTTTGAAGAAGGTACAAAAGTAGGCCACATGACGGTTAACTATACGGGTGAAGAAGAAGACCTTGGTTACCTGTTTGAGGAACAAGGTGCCAAAGTGGACCTTGTAACCAAAGAAGGCGTAGAGAAAGCGAACTGGTTTGTGCTTTCCATGCGCGCAATTGGTGGATTCTTTGCAGATCTATGGTCCACAGTGGTTGGAGCAGTTAAGGGTCTATTTTAATATACTTTGTTAAATTGATATAAATGCTTGGAAGCGCTCCTGAATCAGGTGAACTTTCGGGCATTTTGTCTATCTTAAGCATTAGTGTAATCTTCCGTTGAAGGGAGATGTTATGCTTAGGAGGAAGAGAGAAAGCGCAAAAGCCGAATCTTTTTAAATAGTGGCAGGGTAATCTTTCGATTTTTTATTAGGATTTTTCTAAAATTTAAGGTAAAATAAAGAGCGTGTTAGTAAATTATATGGACATGGTCCATTTTATGAAAAAATTTTTTTATACATATAGGAGGACTAATCGATGACACATCAAACAGGTACGGATCGTGTAAAACGTGGAATGGCGGAAATGCAAAAAGGCGGCGTTATCATGGACGTTGTTAATGCAGAGCAGGCAAGAATTGCGGAAGAAGCTGGTGCGGTTGCTGTAATGGCTCTTGAGCGTGTTCCTGCTGATATTCGTGCAGCTGGTGGAGTTGCCCGTATGGCAGATCCTACAATCGTGGAAGAGGTAATGAAGGCAGTATCCATTCCGGTAATGGCTAAAGCCCGTATCGGCCATATCGTAGAAGCTCGTGTATTAGAAGCTATGGGTGTGGACTACATCGATGAGAGTGAAGTATTGACTCCAGCCGATGAAGAATACCACTTGGACAAGCGCCAATACAAAGTACCTTTCGTATGTGGTTGTCGTGATCTAGGGGAAGCTGCACGCCGTATTGGTGAAGGTGCTTCCATGCTTCGTACAAAAGGTGAGCCGGGTACAGGAAACATCGTAGAAGCGGTTCGTCATATCCGTAAAGTGAATGCACAAGTTCGTAAAGTGGTAGGGATGAACGAAGATGAATTGATGACAGAGGCTAAGCTTTTAGGAGCTCCATTTGAGTTACTTCTTGAAATCAAGCGTAATGGCCGTCTACCAGTTGTCAACTTCGCAGCAGGTGGAATTGCAACTCCAGCTGATGCAGCATTGATGATGCAATTGGGATGTGATGGGGTATTTGTTGGATCTGGTATCTTCAAATCCGAGAACCCTGCTAAGTTTGCTCGTGCAATCGTGGAAGCAACTACTCACTATGAAGATTATGAATTGATTGCAAGCCTATCCAAAGGATTGGGAACTGCAATGAAAGGTATCGAAATCTCTACACTATTACCTGAAAATCGCATGCAAGAGCGTGGCTGGTAAGTAAAGGAGTTTTAACGTATGGTGAAGGTTGGAGTCTTGGGACTTCAAGGTGCAGTTCGGGAACATGTACGATCCATTGAAGCATCTGGAGCAGAAGCAATTGTAGTGAAAAGAGCGGAGCAGCTCACTGAAATAGATGGCCTGATCATTCCAGGCGGCGAGAGTACCACAATGCGCCGACTCATTGATAAGTATTCCTTCATGCAGCCATTGAGAGAGTTCGGTGCAAGTGGAAAGCCTGTGTTTGGTACATGTGCCGGGCTCATTCTGATTGCAAATGAGATTGTTGGCTATGAAGAGCCGCACTTGGCTTTTATGGATGCGAAAGTGGAACGTAACTCTTTCGGCCGTCAGGTGGACAGCTTTGAAGCGGAGCTGGATATTGCAGGTGTTGCAGAGGATTTTGTCGGAGTGTTTATCCGCGCGCCGCATATTGTCGAAGTCGGAGAAAATGTGGAAGTGCTTTGCAAACATAACGGTCGGATAGTCGCTGCACGCCAAGGACAATTTCTTGGATGTTCATTCCATCCGGAATTGACAGAGGACCACCGTATTACACAGTATTTCGTCAATATGGTGAAAGAGTCCAAATAATTAGGTATAAAACTATTGCATGAAAGAGAAACTTGTAGTAGATTATCTAATAAGAAAATATTGCTAAAGCGTTGATAGGAAAAAGTAGCATGCTGCACATACCAAAAGAGAGTCGGTGGCTGGTGAAAACCGATGTATGACACTTGTGAATCCATCCTTGAGCACTTGGCCGAATTGCCTTAGTGGCATAGTAAGTCAAATCGGTAAGATTATTACCGTTATCGAATGAAGTGGGAGAAGGCGATAGGTCTTTTTCAACAAGGGTGGCAACACGGGAATTCAACTCTCGTCCCTATTAGGGGACGGGGGTTTTTTGTGTTTTCAAACGGAGAATTCTCGATGAACTCCCTGTTGATTTCCGTTCCAGGTATTCGCTTTCCGCGGGGCGTGTGCTTGAGCCTCCTCACAACGCTTCATGGGTCTCCTCAACCTACCGCTACCTCCCGCCGGAGTCTCATACCTTGCACTACAATCACCAGGGGGATGCTGTGATACCCCTACCCTTTTGGGTTATATTTTTAGAATAAAAAAAGGAGGAACTATTATGTTGGAATTAAAGTTATTGCGTGCCAATTTTGAAGAGATTAAAGGGAAGCTTCAGCACAGAGGGGAGGATCTTTCTGATCTGGACCGCTTTGAAGAGCTGGATGCGAAAAGAAGGGACCTTCTGGTACAAACGGAGCAGCTGAAAAGCAAGCGTAACGAGGTTTCCCAACAGATTGCTGCCATGAAACGTGAAAAGCAGGATGCAGATCATCTGATTAAGGAAATGCGCGAAGTGGGAGACAAAGTCAAGGAATTCGATGAGGAACTAAGAGAAGTGGAAGAAGCTTTGGAGCTATTGCTCCTGTCTATCCCAAACATTCCTCATGAAAGTGTTCCTGTTGGAGAAACAGAAGATGACAATGTAGAAGTCCGCAAATGGGGAGAGGTTCCAAGCTTCGGATTTGAAGCGAAAGCGCATTGGGACATCGCGAATGAGCTTGGCATTTTGGATTTCGAACGGGCTGGAAAAGTGACAGGAAGCCGCTTTGTTTTCTATCGTGGCTTGGGTGCAAGATTAGAGAGAGCACTGTTCAACTTTATGTTGGACCTGCATGTGGATGAGCATGGTTATACAGAAGTGCTACCACCTTACCTGGTAAACCGAGCGAGCATGACGGGGACAGGTCAGTTGCCTAAATTCGAAGAAGATGCTTTCTTGATTGAAAAAGAGGATTACTTCCTGGTACCAACAGCAGAGGTGCCTATCACGAACATGCATCGTGACGAGATATTAAACGGCGACCAGCTGCCGATCAATTATGCGGCATTCAGTGCTTGTTTCCGTTCTGAGGCTGGTTCTGCGGGGCGTGACACTCGCGGGCTAATCCGTCAGCATCAGTTTAATAAAGTCGAGCTTGTGAAGTTTGTAAAGCCGGAAGAATCTTATGAAGAACTCGAGAAGTTGACTGGGAATGCTGAAAAAGTGTTACAACTGCTTGGACTTCCTTACAGAGTCTTGAGCATGTGTACAGCGGATCTAGGATTTACAGCAGCCAAGAAATATGACATTGAAGTATGGATTCCAAGTGCGGAAACATACCGTGAGATTTCTTCTTGTAGTAATTTCGAGAGCTTTCAAGCACGCCGTGCAGGCATCCGTTTCCGCCGAGATCCAAAAGGGAAACCGGAGCATGTGCACACATTGAATGGATCTGGACTTGCAATCGGACGTACGGTGGCAGCACTCATCGAAAACTATCAGCAAGAGGATGGTTCTGTAGTGATTCCGGAAGTATTGCGTCCTTACATGGGTGGAAAAGAATTTTTGACTAAATAGTGAACATTGGAAGGATAGGGTGAAAAATACCTTTCCTTTCTGTTCTTCTTGTTGACATTGCATTTTCAAATATGATATATTACTTTTTGTCGATACGGAGGAATACCCAAGTCCGGCTGAAGGGATCGGTCTTGAAAACCGACAGGGGTGTCAAAGCCCGCGGGGGTTCGAATCCCTCTTCCTCCGCCATTGATTTTTAAATTAGGTTTTATATCTATAGCGCATAAACTGGAGTATGTTCGTTACATTATGGAGAAGTAACGACTTTTTTATTGCCAAAGATGAAGCGACGTCATCTTTATAGGCAATGTGTAAGCCGTCCGAATTGGGCGGCTTATTTTTTTTGCTGACTTACAGAGTTATAACAAACATGGTTATCTTAGAGCGGTTGATTTCCGTTGCAGGTGCTTCGCTTTCCTGCGGGCGGTCCGTGAGCCTCCTCGGGCTGCGCCCTGCGGGGTCTCAAGATTGTCGCTACTCCCCTGCAGGACAAGGATGGCTACGGCAGCGATACATCGCACGCAGAAAATGCTCGCATTTTCAAGGAGTCTACGCTATTTGCTCCAATCCACAGCTAGAAACCATTAAAAACAATTCTTTTTCAGTTTTTCAGTGCCCTCCTTCGTTGCGGGGTCTCACCTGCCCCTTCCTCCCGCGGGAGTCTACGCACCTTCCACTTCAATCAACTGGTTTTTCCGTTCAGCATAAGTTTTTAGACAAAAAAAAGACCGGGCAATTTACCGGGTCTTTTGATAAGGCTGTTACATACTATTTTTTCAATAATTGCGATTGCTTCATGTGGTGGGAGATCTTTTCGATAATCGGTTCAACGGAATCGGAATTCTTCAGTACATCGTACTCGTTAATGTTTAACCGCAAGACAGGGCAAGCATGGAAATTGTTAATCCATCTTTCGTAGCGCTCGTGCATTTCTTCCCAATAGGAGATAGGTGTCTGCTGTTCCATCGGGCGCCCACGTTCCTGGATACGTCCGAGAATATCATCTAAGCTTCCTTCTAGGTAGATCAATAGATCCGGGTGAGGGAAATATGGTGTCATCACCATTGCTTCAAAAAGGCTGGTGTATGTGTCATAATCGACCTGCGTCATCGTCCCTTTTTCATAATGCATATTGGCAAAGATGCCGGTGTCCTCGTAGATGGAACGGTCTTGGATGAATCCTCCACCATATTCGAAGATTTTTTTCTGGTCTTTGAAGCGTTCGGCCAGAAAGTAAATCTGTAAATGAAAGCTCCATCTTTCAAAATCGGCATAAAATTTATCCAGATATGGATTTGTATCCACTTTTTCAAAGGATGTACGAAAACCAAGGGCATTCGCCAAGGCGTTCGTCATGGTAGATTTTCCGACTCCCACTGTGCCGGCAATGGTGATCACTGCATTGGAGGGGATGCCGTATTTTTGACGTAAATTCATTACACGTTAACTCCTTTTTGCAAGGTATCTTTCAGCTGTTGGAAGATACGTTGTAGGTCTTCTTCTCGTTGTACGAAATCAACATCGTCTCCGTTGAAGCGCAGTATAGGCAAAGAAGGATATTGGTTTTCGAGGCGGTCCATCTCTTCATCATAGTCCAGACTAAGCTGTTGTAGATAAAGTGGATCAATTTTCTTCTCCATATCGCGGCCACGCATTTCAATTCTATTCAATAGCGTGTCCAGACTTGCGTTCAAGTAAATGATGACATTCGGTTTTGGCATATCACTTGTCAGAATATCATAGATTTGCAAGTACTTTTCATACTGCTTGTCCTTTAATGTCCGTTTTGCGAAAATTAGGTTCTTTAGGATATGGTAATCCGCAACAACAGGTGTATGCTTTTTCAGGTGATGCTGATCGATATCTTCGAGTTGTTTGAATCTATTACAAAGGAAAAACATTTCCGTTTGAAAGCTCCACTCATCAATGTTCTCATAAAACTTTCCAAGGAAAGGATTTTCGTCTACTATTTCTTTCAATAAATGATATTGGAACTCCTCAGCGATCTTTTTCGCGAGCGAGGTTTTTCCGACCCCGATAGGTCCTTCTACTGTTATAAATGGTGTTGCGTGCACCAGGATGCCCCCTTTACAAACGTAAGCAAAAATCTATATTTTGACAGACAATAAATATTCTATCATAGATGTGGTGTATGTGGTGGATGAATTTCTGTGCAAAGAAAAAAGACTGATTTTACTCAGTCTCATACTATAGAAAAACCTTAATCAACCTTTTGAGCCACCTCGGCTTATGCAATATAGACTCAATAGAAGTAATAAAAACGTTCTGTTGGATTTTTTACTACATTGAAATTATCTGTAATGAGCAACCAATTCTGCGGAAAAGGAAGCCCCAGTTTCCAATAGCTGATGCCCCTTAGGTTGAGTTCCTTGATGAGGTCGAATTTTGCTTGGATGGACCTGGCGTCCTCAAACCATACTTCATGTTCCTTGCCATCCTTGAAATAGTTGAAATGCGGGGCTTGAGCTTCCTCGTCGTATTGGATGGCGACATTATTGTCTGCGGCAAGCTGAATGGCAGCCTGCGGACTGATCGCTTTGGCAAACTCACCACCTGGCGTAAATGGAAGTGTCCAGTCGTAACCGTATAGGTTCTGTCCCATCATGATTTTCTCACTTGGCATTTCCGTTATCGCATATTCCAGCACTTCGCGGACCGGACCGATGGGGGACACAGCCATTGGAGGGCCACCGCTATACCCCCACTCATACGTCATAATGACAACAAAGTCCACGATTTCTCCATGAGCTTTATAATCATGTGCCTCATACCATTTGCCTTTCTGATCAGCTTTTGTTTTCGGGGCAAGTGCGGTGGAAATGAGCCACCCTTCCTGTTTGAACCGATCCCGGGCTTTGCGCAGGAAGGTGTTGTAGGCCTCCCGATCCGCTGGCCGCAAGTATTCAAAGTCAAAATGGATATCCTTGAAATTATACTTTTTCGCTGTGGCGACTATATTATCCAGAAATTTATTTTGAACATTCATGTCTGTTAAGATGACCTTTCCTAGTTCATCGCTAAATCCGTCTTCCTCAAGATTAGTGAGCACCATCATCAAGATGACATTGTCTTGTGCGGCAATCTGGGGAAGGTTCGTAAGGGGCGGCTCTTTAAGGGATCCATCCCGCAGAACTTGAAAGCTGAAGGGAGCAAGATACGTCAAATAAGGGGCTGCGTTTCGGGAACTCTGTTGAAGTTCCTCTGAAACCGTATCCCCGCGTGGCTCGACATACGCAATTATTTCCGCCTCCCGTTTCGGCTGTGGTGGGATATATAGCCGTAATCCGACCCGTAAAGGTGTAGCGGGATTCAGTTGGTTGACTTCTATTAAACGTTCGGGTGTCATATTATATCTTCTCGCAATTGAAAAGATCGTATCTCCCTGTTGGACAAAATAAAAGCGGCCTACTATAGGGATGACCAACGCCTGCCCTACAACCAATCTATCAGGGTTGGGAAGGTCGTTCGCTTCAATGATATCAGCAGGGGTGGTGGCATAGGCCTGTGCAATCCCTGTTAGAGTCTGTCCTTGGCTTACGACATGAATTTGCATGGTTCGTCCCTCCTATTCATTCTCCTTTATCAATGTATGAAGGAGAGGGGGGGTTCATGCTACAAACTCATGTGTCAGATAGTAACTTTTCTGTAGGACGTACATCGGCTTTAAGAACATTTTCCATCATCCTCAAGGCATACTCATTATCCTGTTCATCAGCTGATGCAATAGCATCGTTAGGAATACAAAGTCCAAACTCGCGCATGTACGCATCGTTTGCCGTAAACAGCACACAAATGTTACCTGCTATTCCAGCTAGAATAAGGTTTTTGACCTTCAACTGTGAGAGTAGCGTATGTAGGGCTGTACCAAAAAAAGCGGAGTGCTTCGGCTTTATCAGGAAAAAATCTTGATCGGTGGGCTGGAGTGCTTCAATAATCGGTGCACTGAGAGAGTTTGTGCATTTGTCCATGATTTTATCGTAGTCGGCCTGCCATAGGTTATAATGGTCATTGATATAGATGACTGGCCGTTTCCTCTTTTGCATCATTTTTTTTAGTCTCACGATATTCGGACAAATTATCGCGGATTTCTCCGCCAGAGCTTTTCCGTGCTTAAATTGAAAATCATTGATAATATCTATAATTAGTAAAGCGGAATGCTCCAACATGTTTTATCACCTCGCAAAGGTTAGTCTATGGATAAGTGGACGAGAATATAAACCAGGAAGTTAAAGAAAGGAAATATATATATGCAGGATGAACATTTCATGAACCTTGCTATTATGGAGGCAAAAAAGGCCGAAGCCTTAAGGGAAGTTCCAATTGGTGCCGTGCTTGTCCTGGAGGGGGAAGTGATTGCAAGCGCCTATAACTTAAGGGAAACGACGCAGCGTTCCATTACGCACGCGGAGATACTTGTTATAGACAAGGCTTGTGAAGCACTGAAAACATGGCGACTAGAGAATGCCACTTTATATGTGACACTTGAGCCGTGCCCGATGTGCGCGGGGGCCATCATTCAGTCACGGGTGAAAAAAGTGGTGTACGGAGCAAGAGATCCGAAGGCGGGATGTGCAGGTACGTTGATGAATCTCTTACAGGATGACAGGTTCAATCATCAGACCGAAGTTGTGAGCGGCGTGCTTGCAGACGAATGCGGAGAGCTCTTATCTTCCTTCTTCCGCAAATTACGCCAGGAAAAGAAAGAAAAGAAACAGCAAGCCGATAGTGCAACCTAAATATTTACAGGTGTAGATGGTTGCATTTTTTGATGTTACCCTTTATACTAAATTATGCGTCGAGTTAATGGCGCAACCAACTTATGGTTTTAATTTTGTCGTGCTAAGCGGGGAGGTAGCGGTGCCCTATACTCGCAATCCGCTCTAGCGAGGCTGAATCCCTTCTCGAGGTTAGTAGGCTGTAGGGTCTGCCTCAAGTAAGTGGTGTTGACACCTGGGTCCTGCGCAATGGGAACTCGTGAACCATGTCAGGTCCGGAAGGAAGCAGCATTAAGCGGACTCTCTCATGTGCCGCAGGGTTGCCTGGGTCGAGCTAACTGCTTGAGTAACGCTTATGGTGACTAATCGACGGAAGGTGCACGGCAGTTTAATAATAGTAATCAAACTCACTTCGGTTTCCGGGGTGAGTTTTTTTCATGATAGAAAAGAGTGTATTGGAGCGGAAGGCACTCGACTCCGACGGGAGGTAGCGGTAGGTTGAGACCCCTGAAGCGTTGTGAGGAGGCTCAAGCACCGCCCCGCGGAAAGCGAGTGCCTGCAGCGAAAAGAAACGGTCAAACTATACAACGAATTAATAACGATGACATGGAACAAACATTTTATTTTACCCAAGCCATACGGTATAATGAAAGAGGATAAAAAAGAAGGAGGGCATATTGGTGGCATATCAAGCTTTATACCGTGTTTTTCGACCGCAGCTGTTTGCAGATGTTGTGGGACAAGAACATATAACCAAAACCTTACAAAACGCCCTGCTTCAACAGAAGTTTTCCCATGCCTACTTGTTCTCCGGTCCAAGAGGAACAGGAAAAACAAGTGCGGCCAAAATTCTTGCCAAAGCGGTGAACTGTGAACATGCACCGGTTGCTGAACCCTGCAATGAATGCCCTTCCTGTAAAGGCATTACAAATGGGTCCATTTCAGATGTCATAGAAATTGATGCGGCCTCCAACAATGGAGTCGATGAAATCCGTGATATCCGGGACAAAGTCAAATATGCTCCAAGTTCAGTCAAATATAAAGTTTACATTATAGATGAAGTACATATGCTTTCCATCGGAGCGTTTAACGCGTTACTAAAGACACTAGAAGAACCTCCGAAACATGTCATCTTTATACTGGCTACAACAGAGCCTCATAAAATTCCTTTGACGATCATCTCGCGTTGTCAGCGGTTTGATTTTAAAAGAATCACAGGGGAGTCGATTGTCGGAAGGTTATCTACTGTCTTACAGGCTCAAGCAATAGAAGCGGAGCCACAAGCTCTGGCTGTCATTGCTCGAGCGGCCGAGGGTGGAATGCGGGATGCCCTCAGCCTGATGGACCAGGCAATCTCCTTTAGCGACGGGACGTTGACCATCGGAGATGCACTTGCCATTACTGGGTCTGTCTCGCAAACCTTCATAACAGATATTGTACATGGCTTGTATCATAAAAATGTGGCAGAGGCGCTGGATTCCCTGCATCAGGTTTTCCAATCCGGCAAGGATCCCGCAAGATTTTTGGAAGATCTCATCTTCTATTACCGTGACATGCTTTTATATAAAACGGCACCGAATCTTGAACAGATATTGGACAGAGTACAGGTGGATGAGGCGTTTCAACGTTTTGCCGAGGAAATCCCGGCGGAGACAATCTATGAAACGATTGATATCCTGAATAAAAGCCAGCAGGAAATGAAATGGACAAACCATCCACGTATTTACCTAGAAGTGGCTATAGTAAAGCTTTGTCAGCTTGAAGCCTCCACAAAGGAAGCGGCAAATCAAGATCAGGTGAATCTTTTGCAAAAGAAAATCACGGTGCTCGAAAGCAAAGTGAAGGAGCTTGTCGCAGGGAATGTAGGCGGAGCAGCGAAGACACCTGCAGCAAGTAAGGGGCCAGCAAGAAGCGGTGGAGGGTCCAGAAACGGGTTCAAGCCTGCTAGCGGTCGTATTCAAGAAGTACTAAAGCAGGCAACAAGAGGGGATCTAGAGAGCATCAAGGGCAGTTGGGCACAATTATTGGAAGCATTACGGAAGCAGAATAAAGTATCCCATGCAGCCTTGTTGACCGATAGCGAACCTGTAGCTGCAGCTAGCAGTGCTTTTGTGTTAAAGTTTAAATATGAAATACATTGCAAAATGGCATCCGATGAACCGGTCAAGCAGAATTTGGAGCAAATCATCCTTGAGCTTACCGGCAAGTCTTATGATATGCTGGCCGTTCCTGAAGAAGAATGGCTGAAGATAAGAGAAGGATTCATTCGCGGACAAAAAAGTGATGAAGAGGGCGACGAGGCAAAGGACGACCCTTTCATTGAGGAAGCGAAAAAACTCGTCGGTCCTGACCTTGTGGAAATAAAAGAATAAAAAAGTACACTATAAATTTAGTATTGGAGGAATTTATTATGATGCGTGGCGGCGGAATGGGTAACATGCAAAAAATGATGAAACAGATGCAAAAGATGCAAAAGGATATGGCGAAAGCTCAAGAAGAGCTGGCAGAAAAGACAATGGAAGGTACTGCTGGTGGCGGTATGGTTACAGTTGTTGTAAATGGACAGAAAGAAATCATCGAAGTAAATATTAAAGAAGAAGTAGTAGACCCAGAAGATATTGAAATGCTACAAGACTTGGTTTTAGCAGCAACTAACGACGCTCTTAAGAAAATGGAAGAGCTAACAAATGACACTATGGGTCAATTCACTAAAGGAATGAACATGCCAGGACTTTTCTAGGAGGACCTTTATGCACTATCCTGAGCCTATATCAAAGCTGATCGACAGCTTTATGAAATTGCCAGGTATCGGCCCAAAAACGGCCGCTCGTCTGGCTTTTTTCGTACTTAACATGAAAGAAGACACCGTACTGGATTTCGCAAAAGCACTCGTAAATGCAAAAAGAAATCTTTCCTATTGCTCTGTGTGTGGACATATCACCGACAAGGACCCTTGCTATATTTGCGAAGATAATAGAAGAGATAGAACAATTATATGCGTTGTGCAGGAAACCAAAGATGTAATTGCAATGGAAAAGATGAGGGACTATAACGGTCTATATCATGTCCTGCATGGGGCAATCTCCCCAATGGATGGTATCGGACCGGAAGATATCAAGATTCCAGAACTTATCAAACGATTGCAGGATGATGAAGTGCAGGAGCTAATTCTTGCAACCAATCCCAATATAGAAGGCGAAGCGACCGCCATGTATATTTCCAGACTATTAAAGCCATCCGGAATAAAAATGACTCGTATTGCTCATGGACTTCCTGTTGGCGGGGATCTAGAATATGCAGATGAAGTGACACTATCGAAAGCCCTTGAGGGAAGACGGGAAATCTAACAAATACTTTTCCCTTATATTCATTCATTAGTAAGCCAAGGTTACATGCAATGACTTAATTGGTAAAGGGGTTAACACAACCTATGTTCTTTCGTAAAAAAGATCGCTTAAAAAAAATGTTCGATGTCAAGTTAATGGATACAACAGAAGAATGTAAAAACCGCTGGTCGAAACAGAAGAGTCTGGTGGATAAGAGTGTGGACCCCTCAGAAGAAGTAATCTGCCAATTGAAAGTTGCAGAAGCTAAATATCTCTTCCTATTAAGGGAAGTCCGTACACGTATGGTGAAAAAGTAGCTGAGGGTTTTCTCTCAGCTACTTTTTTTGTTTCATCCTTGACAGCTTTAGAAATTCGCATAGCAAGTTCTTATTTGTCAGGGCCTTTCATATAGTTTAGTACAAGCTGGCAAGAGGAGGAAACAATATGGAACCTTTATTAGTAATAGGATTGATAGGTGGGTTGATCTTGCTCGTTCTGTTGGTAGGCACGCCAATCAAACCGTTGCGCTTCGCCGGACAGGCGCTTATAAAAGTAATGATTGGTGCACTCTTTTTATTCTTTTTGAATGCCTTTGGGAACTCAATGGGTATTCACGTACCAATCAATCCTGCTACAGCTGCAATCTCTGGTCTGTTGGGGATACCAGGTGTTATATCATTAGTAATCATTCAAATGTATATATTATAAGGGTGCATGATATTTCAGAAACTAATATAAAAAAGGAATATTCCACCTGAAACTGCCCTCATCAAAATAAAGAGGGTTTTTTTATTTTTATCATTGACTCCACATTAAAATAAATGGTATATTAGATTTCGTTGTCACAAACGACCGATTACACAGTTCAAAAATACTTTTTAAAAGTTGTTGACTTGTTTCGAGAGTATGTGGTAAGATAATAAAGTCGCTTCGAGAGAACGACGAAAAAGAGTTCTTTGAAAACTAAACAAAACAACAGCGTCAAACGTTGATCCTACGGGATTAACAAATGAACGAAAAGTAAGACAAGCTAGCAAATTTTGAGCAAAAGCTCAAACTCTTTATTGGAGAGTTTGATCCTGGCTCAGGACGAACGCTGGCGGCGTGCCTAATACATGCAAGTCGAGCGGACTTCTTAAAAGCTTGCTTTTAAGAAGTCAGCGGCGGACGGGTGAGTAACACGTGGGCAACCTGCCTGTGAGACTGGGATAACTTCGGGAAACCGGAGCTAATACCGGAT
>NZ_LFEL01000160.1:0-4406 GCF_001037965.1 Bacillus sp. LL01
TTGTAGATGACAATAGTAGAAATGGCCGGGACGATATTTGGAAAGATGACCTTCCAAAAGATCTTCCAATGATTTGCGCCATCTAATTGTGCTGCTTCTTCTAGTTCCTTAGGGATCTCTTGCATAAACTGCGTTAAGATAAAAATCGAAATCGGCAAACTAAATGCAACATATGGACCAAGTAAGGCAAGTAACGTATCATAGACACCCATTCCTTGAGTCAACACAAAAATCGGAATTAATGTTGCATGAATGGGCAGCATCATTCCCGCTACAAAAAGGAGAAATAATGGTCGATTCAAGCGGAATTTCATCCGACTTAATGGGTAGCTTGCTAGAGAAGCAATCATCACCGTAATGACAACTGCTGATACTGTGATGATCATACTGTTTAAAAAGTAAGTCGATAATCCCATATCAAAAACAGAAAAGTAATGTTCGATTGTAAATGTCTCAGGGAAAATGGAGTACGGATTCACGAAAAACTCACTCATGCTTTTAAATGATGTTCCAATCATGTACATGAACGGATAGAACGTAAAGATCAGCAGCGAGATTGCTAATACATATAATAGAATTCTCTTTATTAGCTGTAATGGATTCATGTAAATAACCCCCGCTTCTTTCGCTGATGTTCAAGAACCTGAATAATAATGACACAGGCAAATGCAATTAAAAACATAACCGCTGCAATTGTACTTGCGTAACCCATACTAAAGTTAATAAAGCCTTGCTTATACATATAGGTTCCTAGTATTTCAGTCGCTCCTCCTGGACCTCCTCCAGTCATAATGTAGAAAATGTCAAAGGCTTTGAGTGACCCTACTATCGCTAGAATAGAAGAGGTGACAAATGTAGGGATGAGAGCTGGTAACGTCACATAGAAAAACTTTTGTAATTCACTCGCACCATCTATACTTGCTGCCTCATACAACTCATCCGGGATTCCTACCATTGCAGCCTTAAAAAGAATCATATAAAAGGGAGAGAACTGCCATATAACGACGATTAAAATCGCAATCATTGCTGTATTTTTATCAGCTAACCAAGGAATCGCATTAAATCCAAACAGTTGAACAATTTGATTGACTGGACCATTGATTGGGTCATACATAAATATCCAAAGTAAACCAATTGCAACAGTGGACATTAAGTAAGGTAAAAAGAAAATGACATTCAAAAACTTTTTCCCCATAATTGGGCTAAAAAGTACCAACGCCATGATTAATCCAAGTGGGATTTGTACAAAGACTGACACTAATACTAGTAACATGTTATTTTGTAGTGCWTGCCAAAAAGTAGAGTCAGAGAACAACGTCATATAGTTCGCAAGCCCGATAAACGACTTCTCTGCTTGAACACCATTCCAGTTATACATACTGTAGTTAAAAGTAGCGATAATGGGATATAAAATAAAAACCGAATAAACTAAAAGTGCTGGCAAAACAAATAGTAGAATCGTTTTTGCTTTTTTGCGTTTGTTCTTTTTTTGCTCTGGATTAATTGTAATGACATTGGTACCAACAGCCGTCTTCATATCGCGTTCCCTCCCTGATACATGTAGAGGAGGGGCAAGAGCAGCTGCCCCCTCTCAAAGCATGATGTTTTAATCTAATGTTTCTTTAGCTTTTTGTTCCATAAGGTCTGCTGCTTCTTGTGGTGTCATTGTCTTACCGAATAATTCTTGCGTTGTATCTTTATGAAGCTCAGCAAGAACTGGAGGGAGGGTCTGATCGTATGGCATATGAATATCATTCGCTTCTGCTGCCATTTCAGAAAATTGTTGAACAAAGACATCGTCTGTTGGAACGTCAATAAGCGCAGATAAACTTCCAGTACGATTGACATAATCTTCTGCTGTCTCAAGTGTCGTTAATTCTTTCATTAACTCAATGGCCAACTCAGGATGTTCTGTCCCTGAATAAGCAGACCAAACTGGACTTGTTGCTCCGCCAACATTTGATGGATCACCTTTTCCATCAGGCAAAGTTGGGAATGGGAACRTACCTAGCTTCTCCTCAAATTCAGGAGCTTCTGAACGCATATTAACTACAAGAGTATTCGTCATAAGCATCATTGCTGATTGACCAGAATACAATAATTGTCTGCCTTGACCAGCATCGTATGGAACACCGTTAAAGCCCGKGTTAAAAGCATTTCTATCAACTAGCTCTTGAATGTATTCTCCAGCCTTTACGTAGGTAGGATCATCAAATCCTCTACCGTCTCTGTTAAAGGCACTTTGGAATAATTCCTCACCACCTAAGCGGTCAGCAAAATACATTAAATAATAAGCACCTGGCCATTTTGTCTGATTCGTTAGTGTAATAGGGATCACATCGTTTTCATTCAATTCATCAATTATGGCCAATAACTCATCATACGTTTCAGGCTCTTCTAAGCCATGCGTTTCAAAGATTTCCTTGTTGTAGAAGAAAAGTGTTTGGCTCAACCCTAAAGGCAACCCATATACTTTCTCATCAAATGTCGTATTATTAAGTGCCATTTCTAAAAAAATTTCAAACTCAATATCTTCATCTGTAAGGTCTAAAACCTGTCCGGCATCAGCAAACTCTTTCAGCCATCCACCACCCCAAGAAGTAAATACATCAGGAGGATTTCCACCAGACATGGCTACAACCATTCGCTGCTTGTAATCATCATTTGGAATTCGAAGCATGTTTACTTCAACACCTGGATTTTTTTCTTCAAAGCGTTCTACAGCATCTTGATACACTGCCTCTTTATCCCCACTATCAATTTGCCAAAAGTCTAAAACGATTTTATCTCCAGTGCTAGCCCCCTCATCAGAATTACCTTCAGAAGTTGTTTCTTGATTACCTCCACCACAAGCAGTGACAAAAAGAGAAAGGATTAGCGCAAATAGCATGACAGACCATTTTTTTCTCATTTAAACGTCCCCTTTGATTTTTAGTATTCACTCGGAAATATACTAGAATTTCAAACAGTCCTAGCAACCAGATGTAACCGGTTACATTTAGCTATACAAGAGAATGACTTTTTAAGTAATCAATACTTAWTTTCACACTTTCAAATGGGCTTTTTTTCGTCTGATCCTGCTCAATTACAAACCAATCAACACCAGCACGCTTAYCTTCTTCAATTGCACTAAGAACATCCACACCACCTGTGCCTAACTCAGCAAAAAATTGTTCAGCGTCGTTTGTCATGTCCTTTAGATGTAGCAGCGGTGTTCTTCCTTTATATCGATTGATCCACTCTACTGGATTTTCACCAGCCTTTGTAAGCCAGTAAATATCAAGCTCCGCATTCACCCATTTCGGATCTGTCTCATCTAATAGAATACGTAAAGGCTTGATCCCATTGATACCTTCTAATTCAAACTCGTGGTTGTGATAGCTAAACTGAATCCCGTTATCTGAGYATACTTTTCCAATTTCGTTCAATCTTTGAGCGAATTGTCTATACTCGCTAACGCCTCCGCGACGGTGCTCTGGTAAGATCGGGCAAGTAATATATTTACTATTGATTTCTTTTTGATAGTGAATAACATTTTCTAATTCATTCTCTAGCATGTGAAGGGGTACATGACTCCCTGCAGCTTGCAGACCAAGTTCATCAAGAATCCCTTTCAACTCTCTTGCTTCAAGTCCACCCCAATTCCCCGCAAACTCAACACCGTCATACCCTAATTCAGCTACTTTTTTTAATGTACCAACAAAATCTTCTTTGCAAGCGTCCCTTAAAGTAAATAATTGAATAGCAATTTTCATTTTTAAATCCTCCCCCATCTAATTTAGTCATGTTGACAAAGTAATCTTTCTCACTCATCACCCCTTTCAAAGTGATTCATTTACTTTTTTACAAGAATGCCTAATAACTAAATGGCTATTTAAAACCACATGCATTTGTTCTAATGGTTGATCTTCTATTATTGTTAATAACATCTTCGCAGCATTGGTTCCAATTTCAATGGTTGGCTGTTCAATTGTAGTTAGAGATGGTGTAACATATTTGGCAACTTCAATATCATCAAATCCAATAATGGACATCTCCTCAGGAATTTTAAAACCATGCTCCTTCAACGCTTTCATTGCCCCAATGGCCATATTATCTGATGCGGCGAAGATGGCCGTTGGTAATTGCTTTTGCAAGAGCAGTTGATTCGCTAATTGATACCCTGACTCTAACGACCAATTTCCATTGAATATCAAACTTTCATCGATTTCTATTCCATTTTGAATGAGTCCGTTTTTATAGCCTTTTAATCTCCTTCTTGCGCCTAATACATCAGGAACACCACCAAAATAAGCAATTCGTTTGTGACCTAAGTTTGCCAAATACTTGACCGCTTTTTCAGCTGCCAAATGATTATCAATGCTGACGGCTGGAGCAGTCGAAATATTTTCACTCATATGATCAGT
>NZ_LFEL01000161.1:0-4391 GCF_001037965.1 Bacillus sp. LL01
CAAAGATTCGTCCCAGATGATTAGCCCTTCTTCACTTCGAATTTCGACCTCTTCTTCATTTCCAAAAACGGCCACGAGCGGATCACTTCGTTTAAACACTTCATAGGAAAAGAGAATTTGCCCACTCTCATCGCTATAGGTTAGATTTATCCCAATTTCATCTTCTTGTCTAGGATACGTACTTGCCTCAAAAAAATGATACTCATCGGTTGGTGTTAAAAAGGAATAGGTCGCCATCTCTTGTGCTTCAGAGAGCTCGATTGATTCTAACGCTGATAATTCATCAAGCGAGACTTTTTCAAAATCAAGAGACTCATCGACCACAAAATAGGAGTCCTCCACTTCGGGATTCAGTTCAAACATCACAGCCTCACTCGTCATCCATTCCTCATCGAATGCTAAATCCATTTTGAGGAGAACCCAATTTTCTTTATCAACCCAGATCTCCATCTCATCGTTGTTGCTTTGCTTTGATTTTAACTGAAGAACGAATACATCACGATCAAGTAACGACGTTTCCTCTTTCACCTCGACCTCATAATGATCATGCATCGCTTCAAGCATCTGCATCGTTGATTCACGAGGTGTTTGAGCAAGATACGTGGCGGCTTCTGGTGAAGCATATGTCAAGATTTGTTCCTCTTGGTAATCAAGTGTGACCGATCCTTCATCACTATAGAGAGAAACATAAGCGAGATCCTCCCCCTCATACATTTCCATTCGATACCTTCCATCAGGCATCCGCCACTCCTTCATCGTGAACGGATCACTTTCATTTCCTTCGTAAGCCGTCTCCATGTAATACGCTGTAGCTGATGGATCTGCCTCAATCATACTCGCCATTACCTCCGTACCACTTAAACCTCTCATCTGACAGCCACTTAACATAATAAGCGCGATCACGACAAACAATATTATCTTCTTTTTCATCTCATCCCCACCTTCCCTTCTACACATGCTTTTTCAGGGCGAAATAAAAACAGCTTCCCTCACCTTCTGTTGAGGTCACCCCAATAAAGCCTTCGTGCTTTTCGATTAACTGTTGACTAATGGCAAGGCCGAGACCTGCCCCTTTGCCACTATCCTTTCGCCTTGACTCATCTGCTTGATAAAACAATTGAAATACTTTAGGCAGATCCTGCTCAGCAATTCCAGAACCTTCATCTTGAATCGCAAAATACAAGTAGCCTTCCTTCCAAGGCAGATCCGCTGGAAGCATGTCTCGCTTGGTTGTTGCGATCAGTTCTATCTTTTTGCCGCTTTTCGTATGTCTGAGTGCGTTTGTAACAAGATTGTCCATTACTTGAATCAAGCGATCGACGTCGCAATAAACCTCGCATGGTCCTACTTCAATCAACGTTTCTAGCACCATACCATGTTTGTTACACAGTTCCTCGTAACCATCAACTAACACATCGGCCAGCTCATCACCCTCAACCCACTGACAGTTAAGCTCTAAGCTATTCATCTCTAACCTTGAATAAAGCAGAAGGTCCTCTACAAGCTTTTCCATATAATTAGCCTTACGTACAATCACCTCTCGGTACTCATCTTGCTTTTCAGGGTGATCTTTTAGCCCTTCTGCATAGGCTTTTATCGACGTAAGCGGAGTGCGTAAGTCATGTGAAATCGTCGCAACTAGACGCTGCTTTAATTGTTGGACCTCCTCAAGCTCACCGCTCATCGTATAAAAACGTTCTAAAAGTTCACGAAATTCATCGTTTGCATGGTTATGCTTTCGCTCAGTCGGAAAATTCCCTGCCCCAACTGCTTTCATTTCTCTCACTAATTGTGTAACAGGTTTAACGATTCGACGTTTAACAAGTAAATGAGTGATCACTAATGTTATAAAAAGCACCATAACGATGAAGAAACCTGTCAAAAAGGAGCTCCTCTCGATCTGTTTCTTCAGTTCAATTCGTTCTTTTTTTATTTCAAAGTAACCGACTAGCTCGCCTTCATAATAGACGGGCTCCTTGTAAATAAAGTGAGAGAGCGTTTCGTTCGTTTCATAAAGACCTTTCATTAATTCACTTGCTGGGACTCTATTTGAAAAGAGTGATTGCCCATTCACGTTTAAGAGCACTTGACGATCTTTGGAATAAATATGGATGATCTCATCATCGTATATCTCATCTGCTAAAGCATCTTCTCCAACAGAAGGATATTGATACAGACGTGGATTGTCCTTCAAGGTCGAAGCGAGTTGATGAATTCGAATCGATGTATGGATATACTCAGATAATTGCTCCCGCTCATACCAATCATTGATGTAGCTTATAAAGAAATAGGTCGAAACAAATGGAACAAGCATCACTACAAAAATGAGGAGCAGCAACCAATTACGTATTTTCATGCTTTTGTCCAATAAATTTGTAGCCAATTCCCCAAACAGTATCAATAAAACGCGGGTGTCGACTGCCTTCCCCTAGCTTTCGACGAACATTTTTAATATGTACGGTCACCGTCCGAATGTCATCCGCATCGTCTTGCTTCCATACTTGATAATACAGCTGTTCCTTTGAAAACACCTGTCCTGGTGAGCGTGCAAGCACACAAAGTAAGGCAAATTCTTTCATCGTAAATGTCAGTCTGACGCCATCTTTTTCAACAGTACGTTGATTTAAATTAATTTGTAACCCATCAAAGGTTAGCACTTCATCCTCTGTTTGTTTGCCTATGTATCGATTGTAGCGCCGAAGTTGTGACTTCACACGTGCAACGAGTTCAAGCGGGCTAAATGGTTTCGTTATGTAATCATCTGCTCCTAGTCCAAGGCTATGAATCTTGTCGATGTCGCTTTGCCTTGCACTCACGACCACGATTGGAACGTCGCTTTTTGTTCGAATCTGCCTACACACTTCAAACCCGTCTATTTTTGGCAGCATTAAATCAATGAGAACAAGCATCGGCGACGATTCACGAAAATGATTAAGCCCTGCCTCCCCGTTATGAGCAACGATGACGCCATACCCTTCTCGTTTTAAGTAGTCACGAATAATATTGCTAATTTCGATGTCATCTTCAATGACGAGTATTTGCTCTCTCATTTGCTTCATTCCCTTTACTTCATTTACGTTTATTCCTTATTTTTCTATTATAGTCAATCAGCTGTATTGCTGAAAGACCTGATTAAGACTTCATACTTTCTTTATAAATTCCTTTCTTTTTCTTTATCATTGGTCCTTATAGTGAAAGGAAGGAAGAAAATCGATAACGAGGTGAAGGAACTGATGAAAAAATTAACAGCTTTATTAGGATTAGCTGGCGTCCTCCTATTCTCAACAGCTTGCTCAATCGAGGACACGGAACAAATTATTGAAAATGCGGTAGAAGCACAAGAGAATCTTGAAAGCTACTATGCTGAGGTTTCATCAACATTTAAGTATGACGGAGAAAATGAATCCTCAACGTATAAGGAATGGAACGTAAAACCGGATAAATATCGCACAGAAATGGAAGACGGCTACCTACATATTTCTAATGGCGAGGAGTCATGGTCCTATGATCAAACTGAAAATACAGTGACAGTGTTTGACACGTTAGACGACCTTACAGAAGAAATGCCTAGTGAATCCGAGATCATTCGCGAAATGTTAACCGAAATGCTTGAATCAACAGACGTAGTCGTCAATGGAAAAGAAACGATTGCCGACCGCAAAACGATTCACCTTTCCGTTTCGGCCAAAGATGGCGAGGAAGACTTTCTAGGTGACACAAGCTATGACATTTGGGTTGATGAAGAAACGTATATGCCACTTAAAATGATGTGGATTAGCGAGGACTTTTCATCAGTTGTTGAATACACGAATATTGAATACAACATCGATATTGATGAAGCTCTTTTCACTTTTGACATTCCTGAAGATGCCGAAGTACTAACTATGGATGACTTTATGGTTGACTCGCTTTCACTAGATGAATTAAAAGAAGTCACACCGTTTGACATTCCTGACTTAAGTGCGATCCTAGATCACTTTGAATTTGAAGATGCGAACTACTTCGAGGAGATGGATATGGCAACGATGCACTTTAGTGAGGAGGAGCATTATTTAGTTTTATCTCTCACAACTGATAAAACGGAGATGCTTGACGAGACGGAAGCTGTTTCCACCGAAAATTTCGAGGGCTCTTATATGAACATGTTCGATATGCATTTCTTGTTCTGGTCCCAAGATGAGGTGCACCTTGAACTGATGACGGATGCTGATGCTTTATCGAAAGAGGAATTAATTGAGATCGCTAAACAAATTAAATAAGAACGAAAGGATCCCCCTTCCTTTTATTCCATATAGTAAGAACCCTTTTGCCTAATAAAGCAAGAGGGTTCTTACTTTACTCTTGCTCATTCCCATTTAAATTCCAAAGAATAGGATAAACTTGCTGTGAAA
>NZ_LFEL01000162.1:0-4390 GCF_001037965.1 Bacillus sp. LL01
TCATTACGGTTATACATAACCGTATTATCCACAACCGTCATCAGTACATTTGTGCGAAGAGCCTTGTCAGGGTCACCATCAAATAAATCCTCGTCTAAAACCGTAAAATCAGCTACGAATCCTGATGCAATGACTCCACGGGTCTCTTCTTTTTCAATAGCTGTTGCACTACCTTGCGTAAATAATTTTATCGCTTCAAACATCGATAATTTCTGATTAGGTAAGTAGCCGCTATGTATTTCGCCTGGTTTTTTTCTTGTCACGGCTGCATGAATGCCCAGTAATGGATCAACTGGCTCGATTGGCGCATCAGACCCTCCTGCACAAACTAAGCCTGAATCGAGTAATCTTTTCCAAGCAAATGAATAAGGTAAGCGAACTTCCCCTAACCTTTCCATCACCCACGGAAAATCAGCTGCAACAAACCGAGGCTGAATATCAAGGACAACTCTTAAATTCTTTAAACGCTTAAGTATTTCCTCATTAACCACTTGGACATGAATAAGCCTATCCCGACCATGTGTACACGGATGCTTTTCAATAGCTTGAATAGCGAGGTGGAGGGCTTCATCCCCAATGGTWTGGATAGCGACAGGCATATCCTCCTCTCTTGCTTTCTTAACCAACCTCTCTAATTCCTCTTGTTGATGCATCGCTACCCCATTTGTTCTAGGGTCATCTGTATATGGAGCGCTTAGCAATGCCGTCCTTCCACCCAAGGCTCCATCGGCAAATATTTTCATAGCACCTAACTCAATAAAAGGAGTAACATCTCCTTTTTTATGACCTGTCTCTTTCATTTCACTTATCGCTTCATGGTGAACGAGTAAGTGAGCCCTGAACTTAATATTGACTCCATCAATAACTTGATTAAAAGCATCTAGCGTCTCTTTAAATCCCCCATAATAATGGAGATCTTCYGTATGCCCTCCAACTAATCCCAATCGAAGCATATCCTTTGTTGCTTTTTTTAATGCACGTTCCACATACTGTTTTCCTACTGGGGGTATGACTGACTTCACTAACTCTGTAGCAGCATCAAGTAAATAACCTGTCGGCTTCCCATCAGCATCTCTAACAATGACACCACCTTCAGGGTTTGGCGTATCTTTTGTTATGCCTGCTAGGGCTAAAGCTTTTGAATTCACAAGTGCTGCATGTCTACAAATTCGTGTCAAATACATCGGATGTTCGGTAGTAATATCATMTAGCTCACTACGATGAAATATCTTTCGGTCAACAAAATTATTCTCATTCCACCCCTSTGCAAAGACCCACTCCCCTATTGGTGTCTCTCTTACTTCTTCTGCTAATTGTTCACTCATTTCGCTTGCTGAATGTGTTTCTGATAAATCCAAACGTATAAGACGTTCCCCATGTCCTACCATATGTAAGTGGCTATCTACAAATCCAGGGTAAACAAATCCACCTTCTACATCTWTACTCTCTTTCATTCGATCCCGATAACTAGATATGAGATCATCCTTACTGCCACTATCAACAATAACGCCGTCCTCTACATAGACCGCTTCAACCTTTTCTTGTTCTTCTTTCATCGTAAAGAAAGTGCCATTCCACCAAAGAGTGCCCAAATTGCATCCCCCTATCTTTCAACTCTTTTACTTAAGCTTCATTTACTTGATACTATCCTGACAGAAAATTCACGAAGTTGCAATTTAACTGTGCCTCTCGATTTAAAAAAGCATGACTCATTTGAGCCATGCTTTTCACCTTCCCTATCCTGTACGAGCGCTCGCTCACTATAAAATAGGCAAAATTCTTCTTTTTTAAGCCTTAGTATATTTTGCTTTCTCTTGTTGACGAAGCTCAATACGTCTAATTTTTCCTGACGTTGTTTTCGGTAATTCTTGTAAAAACTCAATTTTTCTTGGATATTTATAAGGAGCGGTCATAATCTTWACATGCTCTTGTAATTCAGCAATCAACTGATCATTTCCAGCCTCGTTTTGATCTCTTAGTACAACGAATGCCTTAACAATATTTCCTCTAATTTCATCTGGTGATGCAACAACCGCACATTCTTTTACAGCCGGATGTTTCGTAAGAGCGTCTTCTACTTCAAATGGTCCAATGGTATATCCAGAGCTGATAATAATATCATCACTACGACCTTCAAACCAGAAGTAACCATCTTCATCTAATTTTGCTTGATCGCCAGTGATATAGTAGTCTCCTCTGTAAGCCATTGCCGTACGCTCTGGATCCTTATAATACTCACGGAATAACGCTGGTGCACTCTTGTGAATGGCGATATCTCCTACTTCACCTGCTTTAACTGGGACTCCATTCTCATCGACGATTGCCACTTCATTTCCTGGTGTTGGYTTACCCATAGAACCCGGTTTAATTTCCATCCCTTGAAGTRTACCAATTAATAATGTATTTTCCGTTTGACCATAACCATCACGAACATCCACATTAAATGCACGCTTAAATGTTTCGATCACTTGACGATTTAATGGTTCCCCTGCTGATACAGTGCTCCGYAACTCAGGTAATGTATAACTATCAATTGACTCAACTTTAGCCATTAATCGATACTCTGTCGGCGTACAACATAGTACGTTAATCTTTTCATCTTCTAGACGTTGTAAATACTCATTAGGATCAAAACGTCCATGATATACATATGCTGTTGCGCCTACACCAATTGTTGAAAGAAACGGACTCCAAATCCATTTTTGCCAACCCGGTGCAGCTGTTGCCCATACTTTATCTCCTTCTTGTACATCAAGCCACATTTTAGAAGCCACTTGAAGATGAGCGTAAGACCAACCATGAGTATGTACAACTGCTTTTGGATTTCCTGTTGTACCTGACGTGTAAGGAAGAAAAGCAAGTTCATCTCTTTTTGTTTGTGCACCTTCATAGTAATCGCTTTCATTTTTAGCTTCTTCAATAAGATCAACCCAACCATCTAATGATTGTCCAATAATTAATTTTGTTTGAAGAGTAGGTGTTGTGTCACCTAACGATTGAACTTCATCCGTAAACCCTGTGTAAGCAATAATTGCTTTTGCTTCAGCATGGTTAATGCGATATGCTAAATCCTTTGCTCTTAACATTTCTGAACAAGGAATGATAACAAGTCCTGCTTTCAAGCACGCAAGGTATGAGAAGTAGGCTTCAGGGACTCTAGGTAAAATAAGTAGAACCTTGTCACCTTGTTTTAATCCTTGACTTAACATAGCATTTGCAAAACGATTTGTGTGAGCTACCAATTCAGGGTATGAGATAATGCGACGGTTATTCTTATCATCTGACCAATCAATTGCTATGCGGTCCTCATCTTTCGCATAACGTTCTACTTCGTGTGCTAAATTGTAAATGTCTGGTGCAATAAGCTGTTSTCGTTCCATAATCATCCTCCTCAATTATACATACATGATGCCAAGTTCATAAAACAGGACTTTTCTACTCACTATGTCCTCGTCACCATTATACAGAAAAAAATGATTTTTTTGAATATTATTTTATAACAAAAATAAAAGAGGACGGGTAAACCGTCCTCTTTATGCCATCATATGGAATTAATGTTGTTGTCCGCCGAATTGTTGTTCAGCCATTTGAACTAGACGTTTAGTGATTTCACCACCTACAGATCCGTTAGCGCGAGCTGTAGCATCAGGTCCTAATTGTACACCAAACTCAGAAGCGATTTCATACTTCATTTGATCAAGTGCTTGTTGTACGCCAGGTACTACAAGTTGGTTTGAGCTGTTGTTGTTAGCCATGTGTCTCACCTCCTTCTGTACTAATAGAATGAGTCACATGGCTAGTTTACATGCACGTTATTTTATGGTAATTACTGAGAGAAATATTGAAAGTTTGTAAATGTTAAAACAAATCCTCAATCTCTTTTTCCACTTTGTTTACATTAGAGATTTGAATGGATTCCGTTCTATTAACAGCATCATCTATATAATGATCGACTTCTAAATACTTCTCGAATTTATTAGCATGCTCTCTTTTAGGTCGCGTTTTTGAATCTGGCGGCAAAAAGATCGTACAGCAATCTTCAAATGGTAAGATCGACGTCTCATACGTATCAATTTTTTTAGCAATATCGATTACTTCGAGTTTATCCATTGTCACCAAAGGACGAATGATTGGTARATTCGTTACTTCATTTATTGTGTTCATGCTGTGGAGAGTTTGACTAGCAACTTGTCCTAAGCTTTCGCCAGATGCAATCGCTAAAATTCCCCGCTCTTGTGCGATTCTTTCACTTATCCTCAACATCATTCTTCTCATTAGTGTCATTTGATAATTACTTGGAGCTTCTTTGTGAAGATGTTGTTGGATGTCTGTAAAAGGAACCAAGTGCAGCCTAATGCTTGAACCGAACTTAGTTAATCTTTTCGCTAAT
>NZ_LFEL01000163.1:0-4382 GCF_001037965.1 Bacillus sp. LL01
TATTTTTACAAACTCAGAAGGCTGAGGTTGCGCAAATCCTAAGTTCAACCAACGAGTTGACCCATTTCGAAATACCCCTAGTGGCGTAAATGAAACGAGCATAAGCGCAACCATACCTATTGCATAAAGCGGTATAGAGAAGTTTTTAAAGAGATCATAATCCATCACCATCATGATGGCCATTACAATTGCACCTGCTACAAAAAACAGGATTTGTCTTCTTAAAAACAAGGTTGGATCACTACTAAAATACTGCCCAGACCCACTATAGATCGCAAGCAAACTAAAGCACATTAACACAAATAAGAGAAAGAGCAACGTGTAATCAATTTGTTGCAAATTTGTTTTACGTTCTTCCATTGTCGCCTCCAAACGAAACAACTACATTAATCGAATTTAGGCAGTCAACGGTTCTTCTTCTTGGTTAAGCCGCTTTTGCCGGATGTTATTTCTAGAAATATTTGCAAGAATCGCTATAGAAACTAACGTTACTAATAACGATGAGCCTCCATTACTAACGAGTGGTAAAGGAATCCCTGTGATCGGTAAGAGACCCGTAACTGCTCCAATATTAAAAATAACTTGAATCGCAATTTGAAAGACAATCCCAAATGCTAACAAGCTGCCAAAAGGCGTTTTACAACGTGTACCGATCATTACCCCACGAAATAGGATTAGTCCGTGACAAATAAGGACAAATGCTACTCCAAGAAATCCTAATTCCTCAGAAACTATCGCCAAAATGAAATCAGTATGAGCTTCTGGTAAGTATAAAAGTTTTTGAACACTTTGACCAAGACCGGTTCCAGTTACCCCCCCATGTGCAATAGCAATATACGAATTTACTAATTGTAGTCCTGTACCAAATTGATCTGAAAATGGAWCAGTAAATGATACTAAACGTTTGATTCGATAAGACTCCGTCACTGCTAGAGTGGCAAATAAACCTCCACCAACGATGCCAAGTCCGATTAAGTGTCTCCATCTTGCTCCTGAAAAGAAGACTACCAATAATGAAACGATCAGGATTGAGGTAGCCGTTCCGAGGTCTGGTTGAAGCATAATTAACCCAAAAATAACCGCTACAACGATCAGTGGTGGTAAAACACCTTTAACAAACTGATCAATATACACTTGTTTTTTGGAATAAACATGAGCAAGGTAAATGACAATCCCTATTTTCACAAATTCAGAGGGTTGTAAATTTAATGGGCCGAAGCGAATCCAACGTTGGGCCCCTCCCACTTCATGACCTAATGGTGTTTTTACTAAAATTAATGATACCACCATTAAACCAACAATCACTACTGTAAGTTTTCGATACAACCTGTAAGGAAAGTGCATGAAAAACAAAAAGGCAGGGATTGCAAGTAAAAACCATATAGCTTGTCTTGCAATAAAATGATATGGATTGTTAAATTTATCAATCGCTAATACGTAACTGGAGCTAAATACCATTAACAGACCGAACCCAGCTAATAGGAACGTAGTAATGATAAGCAGCCAATCATTATCTTTTGTAAAAGAATATTTCATCCGGTCCCCCAACTTGTTCAGTCGTTTTTTTTGCTTTGACTGTTTCTAGCATCATTCATTATATCAAACGACTTAAATTAGAAAAAGGGGCTTTCGATGCCAACACTTGTCGAATTTTCGGCGATTAGACAAGTTTCTACACACCCACCATAATTTCACTTTTTTAAAAAAGCTAATCGCATAGGCGATTAGCTTTCTTGATTTACTTTTTTTCGATTCAAAAAGCGGAATCGGTGACCTAATACTTTTTCAGCCAAGCCAGAACGGTATACTAGATACCCATATACGATGGCTCCAATACCAACACCGATAAACATTAAAATAAAACTATTCATACGTGTTTCTAGTGGCATGAATGTTTGAAGTCCATTTACCGCTAAGACAACMATTCCTGCCATCACAAGTGAAAACATCAGAACGAGCATAAAGCGTTTTAGAATAGAGGAGTAATCGAACTGTGCATAGCGTCTAATTGCCCATACATTTATTGCGATCCCTACACTAAATCCCATATAAGTCGCAGTAATTGCCCCAACCGGCCCCGTTGTGACAAGTAAGATATAGTTAAGAGCTAGCTTAACAAGAAGAGCTGCTACTAATGAGAGGACTGCCTGCTTTTGACGATTCATCCCTTGTAAGATAGCTGCTGTTACAGCAAAAAGAGAGAAAAACAATGTCATTGGTCCATAATAACGAAGTACCATTCCTCCAATGGCTAAATCCTCAAGACCATAGAGAGAAGCAAAAACTGGATAAGCAAGAGCCGTCATTCCAACTGCTGCTGGTACAGAAATAAATAAAATAATTTGATAGGTTTGAGTAATTTGTCTTTGCAGTGCATTGTGGTCACCGGAAGTAAATGATTTTGTAATCGTCGGCACAAGGGTAATTGATAATGCCGTAGCGAGTGCCATCGGGATCAACACAATTTTATGAACTGATTGATTAAGCGCTCCAAAAAACGCTTCAGAAATATTTTCATAAGTCGTACCATCTAATGCATTATTGACTGAAAACAAATCAATATATTGAAACAATGGAATCGCTAGTCCTACAAAGGATAAGGGTAACGCATAAGTAATGAGTTCTTTATACATTTGAGGGAGAGTAAGATTATGTCTCGTTGTGCTTTCTTCCACTTGCTTTAAGATATGCTTCCTTCTTTTAAACCAATAATATAGAAGAACAGCTAGTCCCCCAAGTCCTCCAACAAATGCTCCAAACGTAGCAAAACCTACCGCTAATCCAATGTCTCCATTTCCAACCCCTACAATTGCATAGGCCATTGCTAGGATAAATGAGATGCGGACAATTTGTTCCACCACTTGAGAAACACTTGTCGGTCCCATCGATTGAAAACCTTGGAAATATCCACGAATGACCGCCATAACTGGTACAATGATTAACGCTACACTAACCATTCGGATGGTAAAAACCACATCTGCTTGGGTGTTTCCATTTGGCTTTTCCACAGGAAGAATGCTAGGTGCAAGAACAGGCGCAAGTAAAAACAATGCTAGAAAGGCAAGAACCCCTGTTAATGACATAAACACTAACCCTGATCTGAACAATTTATGTCCTGTTTCATAGTCACCTAATGAATGATATTTCGAAACAAATTTAGAAATTGCTAAAGGAACTCCCAACGTCGCTAAACTTAAAATCACAATATATTGGGCATAGCCATATCCATATAAAGCAAGTCCTACCTGTCCCACTAAAGCAGAAAATGGAACAATGTATACAAAACCAAGTATTTTTGAAATAAGCGTCGCGGCTGTTAACACCATCGTGCCACGCATTAGTTTTTGATCAGCCATTTTTTCCTCCTACCTTTATTCGAGGGTTGAAATGAAATTTAACACTAGTAAGCATTGTAGCATAGAGATACAAGAAATATTTAACCATTTTATAAAAAAAGAAGTAAGAAGTTTGAGCCACCTCCACTCTACCTTCCTTTTCCCTTTAAAAGATGCTACTCTAAAACAATCAATTAGACGAATCAGGTGATAAAAATGAATCAACATGTAATTGTAATTGGTGGAGGTCCTTCGGGGTTAATGGCTTCCATTGCTGCTGCTGAGCACGGTGCTTCCGTCACTTTACTTGATAAGGGAGATAAACTCGGCCGAAAATTAGCTATATCTGGTGGGGGACGTTGTAATGTGACCAATCGGATGGACYTACAAGATTTAATTGCCCACATCCCGGGTAATGGTCGTTTTATGCATAGCCCTTTCTCCGTATTCAATAATGAAGATATTATTGCTTTCTTTGAAGGACTTGGCATTGAGTTGAAACAAGAAGATCGTGGTCGAATGTTCCCTGTGAATGATAAAGCCACAACGGTCGTTTCCACTCTCCTCAACCGAGTACGTGCTCTTAAAGTAAACATTCGTACGAATACAAGCGTTCAATCACTAGAATATGATGCTGAACGAGTGTGTGCGGTGAAATTAAAGAATGGTGAACGGATCCAAGCTGATGCAGTTATAGTAGCTACCGGTGGAAAATCTGTTCCTCAWACCGGGAGTACAGGAGATGCCTATCCATGGGCAGAGAAGGCAGGACATACGATCACTGAGCTTTACCCAACTGAAGTCCCTATTACATCAAATGAACGCTTTATTAAATCGAAAGAACTTCAAGGGCTTTCCTTAAGAGAGATCCACCTCTCTGTCATTAACCCTAAAGGAAAAGTAATAAAAACGCATGAGGGAGATATGATTTTTACTCATTTTGGGATTTCCGGTCCGGCCGCTTTACGTTGTAGCCAATATGTAGTAAAAGCTTTGAAAAAGTTTAAAACGAAAACAATCGAGATACACACTGATCTTTTTCCTACT
>NZ_LFEL01000164.1:0-4363 GCF_001037965.1 Bacillus sp. LL01
CTAAGCTGTTTGGGTCAAGGGGAACGTCTCCACCTCGAATGCTCGTCACTTCAATGTTATATCCTTTTTCTTTGAAAATGTTATAAGGTACAGCAAATTCTTCAAGCCATAAGCCTGTTTTTTGACCATCGGTAATTGTTGTGTGATTGGTAACAACAATTAAAACTTGTTTAGACATTTAAAATTCCTCCTCAACTCAAGTACGAGTACATAGATACTGTTCCCTGATCACAATAGATAAAACCTTCAAGTTAAAAAGAGGGAAATTTAGGGAAATGTCGAATGTAGTTAACTAAAACAAAATTGATAGAGGTTGATAACATGCGGGGTTACATACAAGGTATCTTAATCATTTTTTTGTTATCAATGGGCTTAGGCTTAACCGCTTGTCATAGCGATGAAGTTTCTCAATTAAGTAAAGTAGAAGGAGCAGATGTGACGTATAGTGAGATGTTTAAAAGCTATGACCGTATAGATGAATATAAAGAAGTGAAGCATTATGAGCCAATTCAATTAGGGGATGTCCCAGTGGAGTTGAGTCAACGCTTAACGGAACCACTTGTCAATATTATGTTACATGAAGATCTCCCTTTTAGTGAAAGAGCCCTTTACTTTAACCGAATTAAAAATTATGAAGGCGATTATGTGGATCAATTCCAACTGAGTTGTTGGGATCTAGAGGATGATCAATTTTTCATCGTTACAATAACAGAGAGCCCGTTAAACCCTTTTGATCAAGGTGCTGGTGAGATTGGTCGTGTTGATATATTTGGTAATGAGGTGAGGAAGCACTATTTATTTAGTGGCGATCCTGTTATTCATCATATTCAACAGGAAGAAAGTGGTCAGGTTTTTCGTTATTACCAATATGATGAAGAAGATGAAATTGTACGAACCGTCACTACAAGAGCACATGAACTCTATACCTATTATGATGGATACATTTATCACTTCGGTTATTCAGTAAAAGCTGAAGAGGAAGATTATCATAAGACGATCCTTCGCTTAGCAAGAAGTTCAATTGTAGGAAGAATCTAAAACAACCGATGCTTACTCCTGAGGGAGGCATCGGTTGTTTCGTTCGGTTACGCGTATTACATTTTGTTCATATAAGCTGATTTCTTCCTCTGTTAAGCTGGTCATTAGCAGCTCGGCTCCATTATGTTGCATCGTCTGTAAAGTCTTCATCATCACCTCTGAAATTGTTWAAGGGGTGTCTAACAGTTCTGATAGAGATGCCATTGTAGCTGGTTTGATCCGAGGGTATTCAAATTTTGTCTTAGCCCCCTGTACAGCATGGCGATAAAACTCTCGTATCATCTCGGCACGTTTTGAGCCACTGCCAGTGATGCATAAGTAAATTTGAACGGCAACGCCCCCTCGTATTCTACGTTGAGAGATCCCGGCAAACTTTTTTCCATCTATACTTAAGTCATAACTTCCCGGGCAATAAGAGCCTACAATTTCATAGGCTTCAATCGGTTTATGGTAGGGGGAAAACACATCTTTTATCAAATCGAACATTAAATCATATCCAGCATCAATCGATATTTTCTTATCTTCTTTCATGATAAGAGATAGGTTTAATACCCCCTCATCAAGCACAACAGCTAAACCTCCAGAATTCCGGACAATTACTTTATAGCCTTGTTGTTCTAAATAATGAATGCCATTCTGAATATGGGGTAGACGACTATCCTGAGTACCTAAGACAACCGTATCATGGTGTACCCAGCTTCTAAGTGTAGGAGCTGCTTCCATTTGCCCGACTGCCGTACATAAAGTATCATCGTAAGCAAATGATTGAAGAGCGTTAAAAGCAGGACCTAATGTAGAATGGTCTAAAAAGCGCCATTTATTTTCAAAGGCAGTAGAAGTAATATTAGTCATAATTAGTGACTCCTTAAAATGATAAATAATAGTCATTATAGCAYGTGGAGAAGGCTGTGGAGTATGTCAGCTAGATCGAATTAAAATTCTCAATTGCACCATGACAAGAGTGTGATATACTAGTGATTAGTCCGTGTAAAATTCGGGCATTCTGCATATAAACTTAACTTCTTAGTAAATAGATAACTTTTAAAAGAAAGGAACRTGGAGATGGCTAACGAATTTCGCATTTGTGATGAATGCCAAGCGACGAATATTAAAACACTCGTGCCTCGCTTGAAAAAAGTCGATCCTGAAGCAACAATAGATGTACGTTGTCAATCATATTGTGGACCAGGTCGAAAAAAATCGTTTGTATTTGTTAATAATCGCCCGGTTGCARCTCCTGATGAGGAGCAAGTCATTGAAAAAGTAGAGAAAAAGTTGAAAAAATAATCATCCTGACTTATTCTTTAAGTCAGGATTTCTTTTTAAAGTATAGCGGGAATTGTCGAATCCCATAATCTTTCACTTCTAAAAGAGGTTTGCAATCGGATACAATAGGGAAAGGGATAAGGCTATTAAAAATTCGCAAAAGTAGGACAACACCATAGATTGGCAACAAAGAGAGAGGAGATGGTTAAGTATGAGCTTAACAAAAAAGATCATAATTGCCCTCATTTTAGGTGTGGGGGTAGGGCTAGCCTTTAATGCATGGGCACCAGAAGCTTTTGAAGTAGCAGATGCATATTTCTTAACACCACTCGGGCAACTTTTTCTAAAATTAATTACGATGCTCGTTGTACCACTTGTATTCTTTTCTATTGTTCTTGGAACAGCTGGAATGGGAGATCCTAAAAAGTTAGGTCGGATTGGTGGTAAGACTGTTGGTTACTATCTTTTAACAACGACGATTGCACTGGTAATTGGTTTAACGGTTGCATTCATCATTCAACCAGGTGACCCAGGGTTAATGGGTGATCAAAGTGAGGAATTTGCAGCAGAAGAACCACCTCCAGTTATGGACACGCTCTTAAATATTATTCCTACAAATCCAATCGAAGCTCTAGCTTCAGGTGAAATGCTTCAGATCATTGCGTTTGCCGTGTTAGTAGGTCTTGCGATGGCAAAGCTAGGGGATAAAACGCGTGGCGTGATGAGGTTAATGGAGCAAGGTAATGAAATTATGATGTATCTTGTTACCGTAGCGATGAAGCTTGCCCCATACGGTGCGTTTGCGTTAATTGCCTCTGCTCTTGGGGAACAAGGGTATGATGTGTTGGCATCAATGGTTATGTATATGATTGCTGTTATCCTTGGGTTAATCATTCATGCTATTGTTACTTATGGTGGATTTATTGCCTTGTTTGGCAAACRAAACCCTGTTCAATTCTTTAAAAATTTCTTCCCTGCAATGATGGTTGCCTTCAGTACATCAAGTAGTAGTGCGACCTTACCTATCTCAATGAAAACGGCGCAGGAGAAGCTAGGCGTTTCAAAACCAGTATCAAGCTTTGTTCAACCGCTTGGTGCGACGATTAATATGGACGGTACAGCGATTATGCAAGCCGTTGCTACAGTCTTTATTGCTCAAGTATATGCTGTACATTTATCAATGGGGGATTTATTAACAGTTGTTCTGACAGCTACACTAGCTAGTATCGGAACAGCCGGTGTACCAGGTGTAGGTATGATTATGCTTGCAATGGTATTAACCTCAGTTGGTCTCCCAGTTGAAGGGATTGCCCTTGTACTTGCTGTTGACCGTATTCTAGATATGATCCGTACTGCTGTAAATATTACAGGTGATGCTTCATGTGCAGTTGTTGTGGACCGTACAGAAGAGAAACATCGAACTGTTGAACAAGAAAAAAGTGTGGAAGCATAATATATTAATGAATAAAACAGAAAGCATACAGACTGATATTGGTCTGTATGCTTTCTTTTGGTTTCAAATGATGTCATTAAGGGGTAGAGGGTATTGGATTACTCCCTCAATCACCTAGGTCCTATTCTGTAAAGTTGGTGTAAATTACACAGCAAAAGGTGGGACTCGTAAGGTTCTTACGTTATAATGAAAGCAATAGAATGAACGGATTGAGAGGTATAACCATGACGACACCTTATTATGGACAGCTTGAAGAGGAAAAAGTATTTAAAGATCCTGTGCATCGTTACATACATGTGCGTGATGAATTAATTTGGGCTTTAATTGGCACAAAAGAATTTCAGAGACTTAGACGAATACGCCAGCTCGGAACAACCTACGTGACATTTCACGGAGCTGAACACACACGCTTTAATCATTCACTAGGTGTATATGAAATTACAAGGCGAATTTTAGAGGTTTTTAAAGGGCGCCCCCATTGGAATGAGGAGGATCGTCTTTTAAGCTTATCTGCTGCTCTGTTACACGATTTGGGTCATGGACCTTTTTCTCATTCATTTGAAAAAGTGTTTGATATGGACCATGAGGAATGGACTCGTGAAATTA
>NZ_LFEL01000165.1:0-4345 GCF_001037965.1 Bacillus sp. LL01
CTCCATGTCACCGGGGTATTTGCGGCGATCGACAAGAAAAATCCTGGCGTATTACTAGAAGCGGTTAAGCTGGCGAAAAAGCACGGTGTACTTGTTTCATTTGATCCGAATTTACGGTTGAAATWATGGACGATAGAAGAGGCAAAGGCAGCGTTTGAGTTGATTCTGCCATATGTGGATATCGTGTTATCTGGAGAAGAAGAGGCTGAACTCCTTTTTGGTAAAAAGACGATTGAAGAATATATCACGCTTTTCAAAGAGTATGGCATCCAAGACATTATCTTAAAGCGCGGCGCAGAAGGATCGGTCGGCTATCGTAACGGTGAAATTCATTATGCTGCCCCTGTTAAGCCGAAGGTGATTGTCGATACAGTCGGTGCTGGTGATGGGTTTAATGCCGGATATATTTACTCGTACCTAAATAAACATAGCCTAGAAGAATCGCTCCAATTTGCGAATGTGATCGGATCAATGGTAGTAAGCGTAACTGGGGACAACGAAGGGCTTCCATATTTAGATGACGTGCTCGTTAGACTCGGGAAAAAACATGAAGTGGAGAGGTAGGCGATTTTGATGAAGTTGCAACTAGCATTAGATCGTCTCACACAAGATGAATGTCTCACTATATTAGAAGAAACTAGCACCTCTATTGATTTAATTGAAATTGGAACCGGTGTCATAAAAGAATATGGCATGTCGATCATCGAAAGAATAAAAAGTGTTTACCCAAATATAACGATTGTTGCTGATATGAAAACGTGTGATGCAGGTAGGTCAGAAGCAGAGCAAGCATTCCAAGCAGGGGCTGATATTACTACAGTGATGGCTTTTGCCCATGATGCCACCATTAAAGAGATGCTCCAAGTAGCAAAAAGTCACAACAAAAGAGTGATGGTCGACCTCCTAGGAATTACGAGTTCAAAAAGGATTCAACAACTTCAGAGTTTGGGAGTGGACTTAGTTAGTTTGCATATCGGAAAGGATATGCAAGGAGATGGAAAGAATGCTACAGCTGATCTCTTTCGTTTATTAACAGATGCAAATGAGTTCGAAGTGTCCGTAGCAGGTGGGATTGATGAAGCATCCTTGCCACAATTTTTACCTCATACTCCGGATATTTTCATCGTCGGTGGTGCGATTACAAAGGCTAGAGACCGAGCTGAGATGGCGAAAAGATTGAAGGGAATGATCTCTCCTTGAAAACAATGATTGAAACCGTGGTTAAAGAAGTAACGGAGGTTCTTGCAACTGTAAAGGAAGATCAAGCCATTGATTTTTCTAAAGAACTAAAAAAGGCACATCGCATTTTTGTGCTTGGGGAAGGTCGCTCTGGATTAATGGGTAAGGCTTTTGCAATGAGATTAATGCATGCAGGATATAACGTCTATGCTGTTGGGGAAACGATCACACCAAGTATTCAAGAAGGCGACCTGTTAGTGGCGATCTCAGGATCAGGGACAACGGGTTCCATTGTACAAACAGCTAAAAAAGCAAAAGAAGTAAACGCAGTTGTGTTAGGTGTTTCAACGGATGCAAGCTCTCCATTAGCAGAGGTGAGYGATTATCTATTAGAGATCCCAGCTGCAACGAAGTACAGACGTGCAAGTGAKCCTGATACGATTCAACCTCTTGGCAATCAATTTGATCAAAGTCTTCATCTATTGTTAGATGCGCTGATTATTTATAGTGTGAATCAAACAAATAGTCATGATGAGATGAAAAATAGACATGCAAACTTAGAGTAGGGAGAGACAAAAAAATGACGGATATTAAAGTATCACAAGAACAATTAAAAGAATTAGTCGTAAATAGATTAACAGAAGCTTCACTTATTAAAGAGCATGCCAAAATCGTAGCTGATGTATTGGTACATGCTGATATGCGCGGTGTGAGCTCACATGGGGTTCTTCGCACAGAGCATTATGTAAAGCGCTTAAACGAAGGCGGCATGAACCCAAACCCTGAATTCAAGGTAACAAACACAGGTCCTTGCTCAGCGATCTTTGATGGTGATGATGGCCTGGGTCACGTTGTGGCAAAGGAAGCAATGGAAGTGTCAATTGAAATGGCGAAAAAGAACGGAATTGGAATGGTTGGAATTATTAACAGTAGCCACTGCGGTGCCCTTTCTTACTTCGTTCAACAAGCTGCAGAACATAACTTAGTTGGGATGGCATTAACGCATACAGATAATATTGTTGTTCCTTTTGGAGGAGCTAAGCCTTACTTTGGCACAAATCCAATTGCATACGGTTTCCCTGCTAGAAAGAACAAGCCAGTTATTCTTGATATGGCTACTAGTAACGTAGCATTTGGTAAAGTCTTACACGCGAGAGAGGCAGGAGGAGATATCCCAGCTGATTGGGGAGTAGATGAAAAGGGTCAACCAACAACAAATCCACACGATGTATCTTATTTACTTCCTTTTGCTGGGCCTAAAGGATACGGACTGGGAATGGTTGTCGACATTATGTCTGGTATCATGACAGGCTCTAGCTTTGGACCAAATATCGCTAAAATGTACGGAGACTATGATAAAAAACGCAAGCTAGGTCATTTTATCTTTACTATCAACCCTTCGATGTTTACGAATATTGATGATTTCCTAGATTCAATGGATGAAATGATTGATCAAATACACGAAGTAGAACCAGCTGAAGGGTTCAATAAAGTGTTAGTACCAGGGGAGCCTGAACAGTTAAAAGAAGAAGTGGCTCAAAGCGAAGGAGTGCCTGTTACTAAATCGGTTTATGAATACCTAGCAAATAAACAATAGGTTGTAAACGGTTACTAAATGCCGTCAAAATATAATTTTCTTAGGGGGAAATGAACATGAAGAAGCTTAAAGGATTTGTAGTAGGTTCAGCTTTGTTAATGATGCTTGCTGCTTGTGGAGGTAGTGATACAGAAACTACGGCAAATGGGGCAGATACAGATGAAAGTGGAGCATCTGGTGAGACGATCAACTGGAGAATGGGGCATTTAGCTGCTGAAGATCATATTTGGCACCAAACGGCAGAGAGGTTTGCTGAGCTTGTTAGTGAGAAAACGGAAGGTCAAATTGACATTTCTATCTATCCGAATAACCAACTTGGCGGAGAGACGGAAGTATTAAATAGTGTTAGAGGTGGAAATGTAGACTTACTAATTACTGGTGAAACGATGCAAAACTGGGCACCTAAAGCTGCATTACTAGCTGTACCGTATGCATTCCGTGACTCCGATCACCTTAAGGCAGTTGTTGAAGGCGAAATTGGTCGTGAGATTGAAGAAGAAATCGTTGAAAAGGTAGGGGT
Source organism: Bacillus sp. LL01 (assembly GCF_001037965.1). Classification (NCBI taxonomy): domain Bacteria; kingdom Bacillati; phylum Bacillota; class Bacilli; order Caryophanales; family Bacillaceae; genus Bacillus; species Bacillus sp. LL01. The sequence goes on from NZ_LFEL01000165.1 coordinate 3,297, forward strand.
TACTCCTTTATTCCATATGGAGCGTGCACCTCGTAACTTAACTTCTAACGAGCCAATCTCCACTCCAGAAGACTTAAATGGATTTAGAATGCGTGTACCAAATGTTCCGTTATTCATGGATTCTTGGAATGCAGCAGGAGCAGGTCCACAAGTAATGGATTTCAATGAAGTATTTACTGGCTTACAACAAGGAGTAATCCATGGCCAAGAAAATCCAGTAGACCTTATTCACAGTGGCGGACTTTATGAAGTTCAAGAATACGTAAACTTAACTGAGCATGTCTACTCTTGGATTTATGTAGTAGTGGGGAACTCACAATTCGAAGCATTAAGTGAAGATTTACAAGCAGCAGTTATGGAAGCAGCTGAAGAAGCAAAAACATACGGCGATGAGCTATTTGTCGAAGAAATTCAAAACTACCACGACACTCTCGAGGCTGAAGGCATGACATTTAATGACGATGTAGACCAAGATGCGTTCCGTGAAGCAATGGAGCCGGCAATTGAAAATGCTTTATCTGAAGAGCAATTCGAGCTTTATCAGCAAATTTTAGATGTTGAATAATAATGAAGTCCTAGAGACGTATCAACTAGACGTTGATACGTCTTCTTCCTAAGAAAGGCGATGAGGAGTATGAAACCGCTAAAACTTTTAGATAGAACCCTAGAAGTATTAACTGCCCTTTGTTTTATCGGTATTATTGTCGTTGTATCCATGCAAGTTGCTACAAGATTTTTACCTTTTTCTGCAGTATGGACTGAAGAGTTAACTCGATATTTATTTATTTTTGCGGTATCTTTTGGAGCTCCGYTAGCTATGAAACGTCAAGAATTTATTAGTATTGATTTCATTTTGAATGCAATACCGGCAAAGTTCCGGAATTATTATAAAGCTTTTACGCAACTCTTGGTAATCGTCATGAGCGGTTACATTGCTTATTATGGTTATTACTTTATGTTACTAGGTCAAGGTCAACGTTCTGCCACGATGAATATTGAGATGTCTTGGATTCATGCCAGTATAGGAATCTCAATGTTACTTATTGGCG
>NZ_LFEL01000166.1:0-4345 GCF_001037965.1 Bacillus sp. LL01
CCTTGGATCGGTTTAGTTGGACTTGCCATTTTCTTAGTTATTAATGTTCTCGTTTTATCACTCGGAATTCAAAATGGGATTGAGAAAGCTAATAAATTTCTTATGCCACTTCTATTTGTCTTCTTCCTTATTTTAGTCGCTCGATCACTAACTTTAGAGGGCGCTAGCGAGGGGATTCGATTCTTTCTACAGCCAGATTTCTCTTCCATTACTAGTGATGGAGTACTTTATGCATTAGGGCAATCCTTCTTTGCATTAGCAGTTGGCTTTTCATGTTTAGTTACATATAGCTCTTATTTAGACAAWAAAGAAAGCATTCCTACAGCTGCTGTTTCCGTCGTTGGGATGAACCTTTTTGTCTCTTTATTAGCAGGACTCGCTATTTTCCCAGCCATCTTCGCCTTAGGATTTGAGCCGACTGAAGGCCCTGGATTATTATTCATTGTCCTTCCAGCTGTTTTTGCAGAGATGGTTTTGGGAGAACTCTTCTTGGCCTTATTTCTCTTATTGTTTCTTTTTGCTACGTTGACCTCTTCTTTTAGTTTATTAGAAATATTTGTGTCAGCCTTCACAGAAAGTAAGAAAAGAAAAAGAAGAAGAGTGGCTGCTTATTCTGGGCTAGTAATTTTTTTAGCTGGAATCCCTGCAGCTCTAAGCTTTGGCGTCCTATCAAACGTTCAATTCTTTAACTTATCCATTTTTGATGCTACTGATTTTCTTGTTAGTAATATCATGCTTCCACTAGGTTGCCTATTGATCTCTTTGTTTATCTCGCTTCGAATGGAGAAAAGATTGATGGAGCAAGAATTTCTAAGTGGAAATCGACTTACTAACCGATTCTTTACGGTTTGGTTATTCTTAATGAAGTATGTCGTGCCACTTGTCATTATTATTGTCTTCATTAACACTTTAGGAGTTTTATAAGCCACCGATAGGAAAAAAGCTCGATCACCCATGTGATCGAGCTAGTTCAAATAAGACATCTGTACACACATCAAGTTGATGGATGTCGACAAATTCATCAACTGCATGAGCTTGGTCAAGGTCACCAGGCCCAAACACAATAAAATCTTTATTTCCAGTTCGCAAACTAATCATACTTACATCCGTATAAGCCGGAAACCCTGATTCTTTTATTTCCTCTCCGACAACCTTTTCATACGTAGATCCCATCATCTTTACTAATGGACTAGCAATATCCGTTTCAATTGGTGGACGTTGCCAACCATAATGTTTGATCACTGCTTTAGTCCCTGTTACTTGTTCACAACCTTCTTTGACACATTGATTAATGATGGTATTAGCTTCTTCTTTTGTCATCGGAGGGACTAGACGAAAATCTAGCTCTACCCGACATGACCCTGCGACCATATTTGTTTTGTTCCCACCTGAAATCGTGCCTACAGACAATGCTGGTTTGCCAAACACCTCATGATTATATGAAAGGTCGGCCACTTTCTTTTTTAACCGACTAATAATTTCAGAAGCTGCATGAACAGCATCTGCCCCTAAATGTGCTCGACCTCCATGAGAACTTTTTCCTTCGATATTCAGCTCATACCAAATGGTTCCTTTATGCGAAGTGGACATGGTAAGACTTGTAGGCTCCATTGCAACTAATAACGCATCTTCCGGAATGAATTTCTCTTTCTCTAGAGCTACTGCTCCTTTCATAAAAGGACCTTCCTCATCAATGCTAGCTATGACAATAAGATCTCTTTCAAGCTCTATTCCTTTTTCAGATAACCTTTTTAAAGCAATTAGGGCACAAGCCAACCCACTCTTCATATCACAAGCTCCCCGGCCGTAAAGTTTACCATCTACTATTTGTCCTCCAAATGGATGGTAATTCCAATCACCTTCTACTGGAACTGTATCCATATGACCGATATATACTAATGGGCGCTTAATCGGTTTTTTCGCTTTATAGGTTGCAATAATATTTTGTCTGCCCTCTTCTACTTCTTGGACTTCAATGTTAATCTTATCTACTTTTTTTAACCAAGATTCAATATAAGTGGCACAAGCTTTCTCAGAACCGATCGGGTTTTCTGATGGAATTTGAATGAGTTCTCTAGTTAATGTCACCACTTCTGTAAGATCTTCCAATACCATCACTCCACTTCGTTCAGCTTATAATGCTTCGCGTTTTTTATCTGAATGATTCTCTTTTACTAATTCTGGATGATACGCTTTGTTGTAATCATTTCTTGCCACATCAAAGCGATTGACCACTTCCTCATCTGTACGCTTAAGCGCAAGACTAATGGTCACAAACAAAATCGCATTAATGAGAAGCCCCCATACCCCTGCGTGGAACCCTAGAGGATTTTTCAACGCTGGGATAAAGGTAAATAACAAGACAACTGCAATACTCACTACTAAGCCCCAGATAGCAGCCGTTGGGTGAGCACGACGCCAACTAATTGCACCTATGGTAGGTATTAATAATTGAGCGGTTCCTGCAAGTGCTGCAATCCCGATTGTGACGAGTACACCCGGCACAACTAATGCCATAATATAAGCAATTAAAGAAAAGACAATTAATGACCATCTACCAACTTTGATAATACTTTCTTGACTTGCTTTAGGATTTTGATAGCGCTTATAAATGTCCATCGTCACAATCGTTGAAATCGCATGAATTTGAGAATTGGCAGTCGACATAGCGGCTGCAGCACCTGCTGCTAATATAAGCGATGCTAATGCAAACGGCGCATATTCCATTAACATGACCGGTAAGATTTGATCTGGATTTGCTAAACCCGGTTCAAGTAACACCCCTGTGAAACCGGCTAATAAAGAACCCATGTAGGCGATTGCCGCAAATCCTAGTAAGAAAGGCATTAAATTAAATAACTTCCCACTCTTAACCGAGTACATTCGAAGCCATATCTGGGGCCCCATAAAGGCTCCAATAGCTGTTACGGCAAATAATGAGAACCACATTGGATAGCCCATCGCCCCTAATGGACCTGGCAACGTCAAGTGTTCTGGACTTGTTTCTATTAATCCATTAAACAACCCCGTAGGTCCGCCTACATGTTGGGAGATGTAATAACCTGCATACATCATTCCAAAGAATAAGAGAGCCCYGTAAATGATATCCGTCCATGCAACAGCACGAATCCCTCCGACCCATACATAGGTAACAATGATGAAATAAAACATTAAAGCTGAAAGCCAAAATGGAATGACCCCACCAGAGGCAACCTCAATCAAATAGGCTCCACCAGTTAATTGGATTTGCAAGTATGGAATCGTAAAGACTAGCAATATTCCGGCCACGATGATCCTAAGCTTTTCATTGTTATAAAAATCCCCGATTAGATCTGAAGCAGTAATATAGTTAAAGCGTTTCCCTAAAAACCAAACACGCTTACCTACCCAGTAATACATGAAGCCAAATAATAAATTCCAAGCGAGAGCAGTTAAATAAACAGGCCCGTTCGTATAGAACGTTGCATTGGATCCTAGAAAAGCAAATGAACTCCACCACGTCGCAGCTACTGTGAAGAAAACGGCAATTGCTCCCATTCCTCTTCCCTGAATAAAGAAATCTTCACTAGTCTTCGTCGATTTTGTTGCGGCAAAAAAGCCAACAACAAGTGGAATGATCATAAATGCCGCAATGATTAATACACCAATAGTCAATTGACTCTCCCCCTATGATTCGTCTGTTACCGTCTCAGAACTTTCTTTACTTCCCCAGTTGATTAAATATCCAATCAAAAACAAAGCAGTTAACACAAACCACCATAAGAGATTCCAAAAAAGGAAAAATGGCATACCAAGTACAAAAGGCTCGGTCGTATTTGCTAATAAAATGAGTGGTGTCTCCATGACAATAAAGCTGAGAATGATTAAGCTATATAAGACCTTCTTTTTTGTAGGATATCGCTGAAACATGTCCCGTCCCCCTCGTTTATAATCAATCTCTTTCTTCTTATTCCACCACTCGCTTCACTACTGTTTGATACAATAACTCCGCCCCTTTAGAGATATCTTCAAACTCCGCACTCTCTTTAGGATTATGGCTAATTCCGTCTTTGCAACGGACAAAGATCATTCCATAATCGCATACTGTAGACATCGCAATCGCATCATGAAAAGGTCCACTCATTAATTCAGGAACAGCTTGCCCGAATATCTCTTGTGCCGACTTTCTCATATCATCCATAATCGCTTCTGCACAATATCTAGGTTCACTTTCTGTATCCACGCGAATCGTACTAGTGACTTGATGCTTTTCACAAATATGATCGATTGCCGGATAAAGAGTGGCCTCGATATCCTTTCTTCTTTCAAGATCAATATCACGAAGATCAATCGTAAAACGAACCCG
>NZ_LFEL01000167.1:0-4343 GCF_001037965.1 Bacillus sp. LL01
CGTGGAAAGTGTAGTTGCTTATGATCTTACAGAAGAAATACTTGAAGCAGCTAAATCATTTGTAGAATCAAACGGAAATGTAAATGTTCATTTCGTTCAAGGTGATGCAGAGAACTTACCGTTTGATGACTCTGAATTTGATGTTATTACATGTCGCATTGCTGCCCATCACTTTCCTAATTTATTATCCTTTATTAAAGAAAGCTATCGAGTCTTGAAGAAGAATGGAAAGTTTTTATTGATTGATAATATCGCTCCAGAGAAGGAAGAGTTTGATAAATTCTATAATAAAGTTGAGCAAGATAGGGACTACAGTCATCATAGGGCTTGGAAGAAGTCTGAGTGGTTGAGAATGCTAGAAGAAACAGGTTATGAGATTGATGAAACTTACCGATTTTTAAAAACCTTTACATTTGAAGATTGGGCCAATCGCATGAACCTCTCAAACGATAAAAAACGAGAATTATCTGATTACATGTGTGAGAAGCCGGAAGAGTATCATAATAAATTCCGAATAAAAGTAGTAAATGGTCAAGTCCACTCCTTTGTAGGAGAATCGATTCTTCTTAAAGCTGTGAAGCACTTTGAGCAGTAGTTACATATAAAAGACGTCCTATTTTGAACTGGACGTCTTTTTGTTAGTAGCATGGCTTGCTCAGAAAGAGTTGAACTCAAATATTATGAATTTAGTTCTATGTTACTCGTTAGTTAACCTCGATTCCCAACGGTTTCTTTAACTCGATCGCTTTGTTTTCCGGAGCTGAAGGGCTTTGGAATATGTGGGCGATCGACACTAAATGGGATGGCTGGTGCTACGCTAGGTTGGCCTAACTGAGCCCACATACGTTCCTTGCTACCGTCGAATGTTCCAGTTGATACAGATCCCATCTTCACGCCATTGATTTCAGCATCAGAATCAATCCAATACGTGCTATCATCATAAGCTGGATCCTGATCCTCTGAAATTTTAACTAAACGTTGTATATTGATTTTGCCATATTGGTTATCTAGTAGATTCTGTGCACGATCCAAGCGATTATGAGTAGAAAGATACCAACTCCATCTTTCATTTGATGGATCCGATTCAAGAGTATCAAACTGCTCCATGCCAGGAAGGACATAATGATTTGTATGAGCCATTGCCTCGTCTACTACCCAATGAACGGCTGAATGATTAGCAGTTGTTTCAACCCAAGCAGCTTCTTTACGATCAGCCACTGCATAGACAGAACCAGATGYACGCTGAAGGTTCTCGATGTAATCAACCCCATCTTTGGCATCAGAAGCCTCTTCTAAAGCGAGACGAATCACAACTAAATTTCCATAGCCGCTGCCAGTGTCCCATGTTGATAAAACATTGTTCCCAACAGATACACCATTCTCGTTGATACCCATGGCAATACCAGTTGAGCCAGCGCTCGTAATCCCAATATACGTATAACCATTGTCAGGCTCTACTTGAACGACGACCTGTTTAGAGCCTCTATTTGCATCACGAGTTTTATGATAATACGCATTTCCACTTTGTGTAGCAGCACCAGTTGCTAACATAGTTGTGCACCCATCTCCCATAACCTCTTCTTCTAATGCATTAAAAGCTAGTAAATCTTCATATCGAACGTTAGCGTATGTAGCCATTGCTTGTAATTGTTCAAGAAGCTCAGGGTTTTCCACTGCTAAAAAGTCTTCATAGTCGCTAGCAGCATTAATAAGGTCTTCTTCTGTTAAATTGGCTAGAGGGGCAAGTGTTTGAAAGAGACTAATATTTTGCTTGATTTGTTCTTTAGCCTGCTGYCCATACTGCTCGCCGATTTCTTTAGGACTACCTTTTAGCGTAATGTTTGCATCATTACCCTCGGCTTTAGTTTCAAAAGAACCAAAGGGTCCAAATGATAGAATTACAATTAGTGAAAATAGTAGAAACTTAATTCTCATTCTCCTCATCATCTCCTATAGTTTTATGATAAAACCACTGCTCAAAAAGCACCTCCTTCTACTTGGACTAAATAACTACTTTCTGTGCTTACCGTCATGTCTACTTTAATGGTAACGATAATAGAAGACGATTTTAACCCGCTAAACGTCTGATTTTTCTGATTTTTATCATGGGTGATTAATACCATATAATGTTAAAAAATCTAACGACTGGTAGGGTTAATGACTTATAGAAAAGAACGTAATCTAACGTGAGAGAGTGGTACTTAGTTACTTTTTATTTTCAGCTTGTAGTGCTGGAATGGTAAAATCTATTGAGGGAGTTAAAGAAGCTCTGACCTGCTTGTATGCAAGCTATTATGTGCATTCAGTCTATTAGGAATTCCTCTACTAATGTGTTAAAATAGTCTTACGGGGTATACGTATGAGGAGGATGGTTATGGAACCTAAGAAAACAGTCCAACCTAATAAGCAACAAATATTAAACAGACTAAAACGTATTGAAGGCCAGGTGAGAGGCATTCATAATATGATTGAAAATGATCGATATTGTGTGGATGTTCTGACACAGATATCAGCTATTCAAGCTGCTATTAATAAGGTCTCCTTAGGGCTTGTAGAGGATCATACTCGTCATTGCGTGGCAGGTGCTATTAAAAATAATAATGGCGAAGAGGCCATTGATGAGTTAATGGATGTTATGAAAAAGATGCTTTAATGAATCACTTAATTAAATCAAACCGAACTGGGAAGAGTACTATTATCAGTTAGCTGAAGAAACTTATTTATTTTTTATACCTTGAATACTATACCCATGTATAGTATATTGATGTTGAGTTTACTTATATCATTACTGGAGGTTATAAATATGACACAAGAAACACTAACAGTTAAAGGAATGTCTTGCGGGCATTGTGTAAGTTCAGTTGAAGGAAGTGTAGGCGAATTGACTGGGGTAAGCTCTGTCCAGGTTGCTTTGGATAAAGGTCAGGTTAAAATCTCTTATAATGACAATGAAGTGAACCTTGATAAGATTAAAGAAGTCATTGAAGATCAAGGGTATGACGTAGTATAAATAGCGAATTGAGAGGATAATCGTGCTTACTAGTGGAGCACGATTATTTTCTCAAAAAAATATACCTACACGGGGTATAAAGGTTAGGTGGGATTTACGTTGGAACAAAAAGAAGTTTCGTTAAATATAGCGGGTATGACCTGTGCGGCCTGTGCCAATAAAGTGGAAAAAGGATTATCGAGAATGGAGGGGGTAGAAGAAGCGAACGTCAACTTCGCTCTTGAAAGAACAACGATCAAGTATGATCCTTCTGTAGTGGATACAAAAGAATTCGAAGCTAAAATAGAAAAGCTAGGGTATCAAGTGATTCATGCCAAGACAGAATTTGATATTTCCGGCATGACCTGCGCTGCTTGTGCCAACCGCATTGAGAAAAGAATGAATAAACTTGAGGGTGTCTCATCGGCCAACGTCAACTTTGCGTTAGAGACTCTATCGGTGGAATATGATGAACGTGTCGTAAAACCAAATGAAATGAGTGACGTTATTAAAAAGTTAGGCTTCAGTTTAATTCCTAAGCAGGAAACGAGAGAAACGGTTGACCATAAAGAAAAAGAAATAGATAGACAATATGGGAAATTTATTTTTTCGGCGATCCTAACCCYACCATTGCTATGGACGATGGTAACTCATTTTGAGCTGACTGGTTTTTTATATATGCCAGGCATGTTCATGAATCCATGGGTGCAATTAGCGCTGGCCACACCTGTTCAATTTATCGTAGGAGCTCAGTTCTATAAAGGGGCTTACCAGGCTCTCAATAACAAGAGTGCCAATATGGATGTATTAGTAGCTCTTGGTACGAGTGCAGCTTATTTTTACAGCATTTATTTAGGGTGGGAATGGATGATAGCAGGCAGTCRAGGAATGCCTGAACTCTATTTTGAGGCTGCTGCGGTTATCATTACTTTGATTGTGTTAGGGAAGTTGTTTGAAGTACGTGCAAAAGGTAGAACAAGCCAAGCGATTCAAAAACTACTTGGTTTGCAAGCAAAAACAGCTCGAATTATTCGAGACGGAGAAGAAGTAGAACTTCCTGTTGAAGAAGTGATGGCAGGAGATACAGTCGTGATCAAACCAGGAGAAAAAGTCCCAGTTGATGGTGAGATTTTAGAGGGGCGTTCTGCAATAGATGAATCTATGATTACGGGTGAAAGTATTCCAGTGGATAAGAGTATTGGCGACCCGGTAATTGGAGCTACAATCAATAAAAATGGCTCCATTAAAGTAAAAGCAACTAAAGTAGGAAAAGATACAGCTCTTTCTCAAATTGTTAAAGTAGTTGAAGAGGCTCAAGGATCAAAAGCTGATATTCAACGTATGGTAGACAAAG
>NZ_LFEL01000168.1:0-4295 GCF_001037965.1 Bacillus sp. LL01
CTCCTAAAAGTAATCTAGCTTCAATGGGCGTTTATCTCTTTACGTGGTCCTATTTAAAACAATTTCTTATGGCCGATGCGAGCGACATAGAGTCTGAACATGACTTCGGTAAAAACGTTATACCTGCCATGCTTGATGATCATTGCAAGCTTGTAGCCTATCCTTTTTCTAGCTATTGGAGAGACGTTGGAACCGTTCAAAGTTATTGGGAAGCTAGTATGGACTTGCTAGATCCAGACTCTCCTCTTCGTCTTAATGAAGATAACTGGAGAATTTATTCTGCGAACCCTAACCAGCCACCTCAATATGTAGCTAATTCAGCTAAAGTTAGTCAGTCCTTCATTAATGAAGGGTGTCTTGTATATGGAAGACTTCAAAAATCGATTCTGTTTCACGGAGTGGAAGTTGGTAAGCATAGTATGGTTAGTGGCTCAATATTGATGCCTAATGTCAAAGTCGGTCAACGTGTTCAATTAAAAAATGTCATAGTCACAGAAGGAACGACTATACCAGATGACACAGTTATCAGTTCACAAAAAGAAGAGATTATCGTCATTGATAACGAAACAAAATTTGAAGCGTTAACGATGTTGACGTAAGGAGGCTGTTTATTCATTGAACAGATTAATGGGAGTWATTWACTTAGATGCTGAACAAGATTTACTTGGTGAGCTTACGTATTTCYGCTGCGGAGCCGCTGTACCATTTGGTGGGCGTTATCGTCTTATCGACTTTGTTTTATCCAATATGGTGAATGCGAATATGTCAGAGATCGCCGTCTTTACAAGAAGAAAATATCGATCATTAATGGATCACTTGGGGAATGGAAAGGCATGGGATCTCGACCATGTAAAAGGAGGCCTATTTATTTTACCTCCAGATTGGAATGATCCAACTGATATTTCTAAAGGAGAACTCCAGCATTTTCATAATAATCGCGATTTCTTTGCTCGTGGCCATGCTGATCATGTATTAATAACAGGCAGTCAGCATGTAAGCAGGATTGATTTTGAGGAGGTATTTAACCATCACCTTCATACAAAAGCTGATGTGACGGTTGTTTATCAGCACAACCCAAGTATCTTGAGTGACAATCGTTTTTCAAAAAAGTTGGTTATAGATGAAAAAGGACATGCAACAGCTCTTTCTAATGACTCAGATAACCCAAATCATTATATGAATACGTACATCATTAAGAAGGATCTTCTTCTCGATTTAGTGGACTCTTGTATATCAAGAGGTAAATCACTTTTATTTGAAGWGGGGATTATGACGAATGCAGATCGACTGCATATCACAAGCTACTCCTATAATGGCTACTTAGCTGTTATTGATTCATTACCTTCTTATTATCAAGAAAGTATGAAGCTACTTTCTGATCAGCATTTTGCTCAATTATTTTTATCAAAAAAACCATTATTGACCAAAATAAAAAACGAGCCGCCAACGGTTTATAAAAAGGGTTCAAAGGTAAGGAATTCCTTACTCGCTAATGGATGTGTAATTGAAGGTGAAGTCACCAATAGCATTCTCTTTCGCGGGGTGAAAGTAGAAAGTGGTGCCATTATTGAAAACTCCATTATTATGCAACGGTGCATCGTTGAAAAGGGAACAGTGCTTAGAAATGTCATCTTAGATAAAGATATTACCCTCACCTCAAATAAGACCTTAATAGGCGCATATACGCAACCTTACGTTGTAGCAAAGCGAAAGGTGATCTAAATGCTAAAGGAGAGAAACCTTCAATGAAAGTAGTCATGGTTGCAACAGAATGTACACCCTTCTTTAAGACGGGAGGCCTTGCAGATGTAATCGGTTCGCTCCCGCATGCTTTAAGTGCATTAGCTCATGAACTGATTGTCTTCCTACCAAAATCGACATCGATCCCAACTCCTATCTTATTGCAGCTTGAATGGGTTGAGACCTTTTCTGTTTCTGTAACATGGCGCAATCAACATTGTGCCATCCTATCTTATAAAGAGAAAAACGTAACTTACTACTTTATCGAAAATGACTATTACTTTGATCGTAAGCCCTTCTATGGCCAAGAAGATGATGGCGAACGATTCACCTTTTTTACACACGCAGTCCTTGAATCGATGGAAAAACTAGCTCTCCATCCTGATGTACTACATTGTCACGATTGGCAAACAGGATTACTTCCTGCTTACATTAAAGCAGGAGCCTATTCGCACAAGGTTAAAACGGTCTTTACTATTCATAACCTTAGGTACCAAGGCGTCTTCCCTCATTCGATCTTTAATGAGTTGCTTCACTTAGATAAGCAACATCAAATTGGGCTTGATCACAACGGGGCKATTAACTTTATGAAGGCTGCTATAGTTCATGCTGATTGGATTACAACCGTCAGCCCTACGTATGCAAAAGAAATTCAATCATCTGCTTTCGGAGAAGGGCTTGATTCTTTACTTAGAGAAAGGAATCATTCTTTGACAGGCATTATAAATGGGATTGATGAGGGATATTTTAATCCGTCGACTGATTTTCATATCCCCGTTACATATCATCATCAGCCTGAACGAAAACGAGAAAATAAAAAAGCCCTTCAAGATAAACTAGGCTTAACAATCAGCGAGCACACTCCACTCATTTCTCTTATTTCAAGATTAGTAGAGGAAAAAGGTGTATATCTTGTCACTAATACGTTCGATGACTTACTACAAGCAGAAGATGTCCAATTTGTATGCTTAGGTTCAGGAGATCCTGTGATTGAAGAGCAATTTGAACAACTTGCCCAGCGCTACCCTGACCGTGTTGCTTTTTACCGTGGCTTTAATGAAGAACTTGCCTCATTTATTTATGCTGCCTCTGACTTTCTTGTGATGCCCTCTAAATTTGAACCATGCGGGCTAAGTCAATTAATTGCTCTACGCTATGAAACAGTGCCTATTGTACGCGAAACGGGAGGCTTAAAAGACACAATTCTTTCTTTTAATGAGTTTACAGGAGAAGGAAATGGCCTGAGCTTCACGAATTACAAAGAAGAAGACTTTCTTTATACKGTGAGGCGTGGCTTGTGGCTATATAGAGAAKAAGCACTGTGGAAGCAGTTGCAACACAATATATACACGTCAATGTTCGACTGGAGTCAATCGGCAAAAGCGTATGAGGATGTCTATAAACATCTAGTAAATGAAGGAGCGTGGGATGAAACCGATGAATAAAGAGACCTTTGCAGCYCAATTCCAAGAAAAACTATTAACCACGTTTAGTAAACGTCCAGATGAAGCAACCAACAAAGAAGCATTCCAAGCCATTGCCCTTCTTGTCAAAAAAGAAGTGAATAGTAACTGGCAGAAAACAAAGCAAGTTCATTTAAGTAACGACGAAAAACAAATGTATTATTTCTCAATGGAGTTCTTGTTAGGTCGTTTACTTGAAACGAACCTCTTAAATCATGGGTGGTATGACGTATGTTGTGATACTTTACATGATTATAACTTTGAGCCAAGTGAGGTATTTAGTGAAGAAGCAGATGCAGGCCTTGGAAACGGTGGCCTCGGTAGATTAGCTGCTTGCTTTCTAGACTCATTAGCTTCCCTCAACTTACCTGGTCACGGGATTGGCATTCGATACAAGTACGGTCTTTTTCAACAAAAAATGGTCAACGGCTATCAGGTTGAACTGCCTGACTATTGGTTGAAAGACGACWACATGTGGGAGACGAAACGGTCTGAGAAGGCGATTGAAGTTCGCTTTGGAGGAGAAGTGAAGCCAACCTATGTCGATCAAAAGCTTACATTTGATCATGTAGAGTACGAGCGAGTGTTAGCTGTCCCTTACGATGTGCCAGTTGTTGGCTACGGAACAGATAATGTGAATACGTTAAGACTTTGGAGCGCAGAGTCGACGACTAACCCATTTCATTTCAATTCGGTTCACGGAAAAGACTATTACCACTACTTAGATTACAAACGGTCGATAGAAAAAATTTCTGAATTTCTCTATCCGGATGATTCGTCCTATGAAGGGAAACTTCTACGTCTCAAACAACAGTACTTCTTAGTATCCGCCGGCGTTCAAAGCATTCTCAATCAATTCAAAAAAACCGAACAGCCAATATCGGAACTACCAGAAAAAATATCCATTCAAATTAACGATACTCACCCAACGCTCGTTATTCCTGAATTAATGCGTCTTTTAATGGATGAAGAAGGATTAGGTTGGGATCAAGCTTGGGAGTTAACAACTAAAACAGTTGCCTATACCAATCATACAACCTTAAGTGAAGCCTTAGAAAAATGGCCTGAACAAATGGTAAAAGAACTCCTCCC
>NZ_LFEL01000169.1:0-4284 GCF_001037965.1 Bacillus sp. LL01
CAAGAAAGCATCGCAACAGAGCTGAACCGCTTCTCGGAAGTCCGTTTTGTCGGCGCATTCTCTGGCCAGCACGACTTGATTATGCAAGCCTACTTTAAAAATAACGATGACCTCGTTCATTTTGTAAACAAAGAATTGGCTAAAATTGAAGGCATTATTTCAGCTGATGTCAACATCGAACTGAAGCAATACAAAGATTCATTTTCCTATATTACAAAATAAAATTTCAGGAGGGAGAGACATTAGTTTCTCCCTCTTTTATCTATGAGGAGAGATGTAAAATGAAGAAACTATTACTAACAGGATTCGAACCATTTCTAGACCATGCTGATAACCCTACGAGATTACTAGCTGACACGTTAGATAGCGAGATGATTGGCGAATATGTCGTGAAGAGTGCCGTACTACCTGTGACATTTAGTGAGGCAGCAGAAGTAGTGGTGGCGAAGATGAAGGAGTATCAGCCAGACGCTGTAATGATGCTAGGACTGGCTGCAGGACGTAACCGCATCACGCCAGAACGAGTGGCGATCAACTGTAGTGACGGTGATGTTGATAATAATGGAGTGAGGAAGCAAGATGAACCGATTATCGCGGACGGGCCGGCAGCGTATTTCTCCACTCTACCAATACGCAAATATGTTGACACACTAAGAGAGGCGGGCATCCCCGCTGCCATATCGAATACGGCAGGCACGTATGTGTGCAACAACATCATGTATCAAACGCTTCACTATATAGAAGAAAAGCAATTAAACGCGCCAGCCGGCTTCGTCCACGTACCAGCAAGCAGTCAGATGGCTATTGCCACACCAGGAGTTGCAAGTATGAGTGAGGCAGAGATGCTACGCGCGGTACGGTTGATGATTGAGGGGATGTAGGCGTTTTCTGGCAGCACGGGCTTATGAGGGCTGGTGCGGTCATTTGCTGGTGGACTTATGCAAGAAGGAGGGCTTATGTGCGGAATTAGGCATGATATGAGCGGTTTTACGGTTATATGAGCGGTATTTGGGCTGAAATGAGCGCAATCTGAGATATATGTGCGCGATAGGGAAAATATGTGCGAACGCGTTGAGATATGAGCGTATTGCTGTTTTATGAGCGAACGCGCGCCACGAGGGAGCACCGCCGGTGAGCGGGGCTCTGCTTATGAAGCTTATGTGCGAAATCAGGAGTGGTATGAGCGATTTTACGGATATATGAGCGGCATTCGGACTGATATGAGCGCGATCTGAGATATATGTGCGCAATAGGGAAAATATGTGCGAACGTGCGCCACGAGGGAGCCCCGCCAGTGAGCGGGGCTCTGCTTATGAGGCTTATGAGCGAAATCAGGCGTGGTATGAGCGATTTTACAGATATATGAGCGACATTTGGGCTGATATGAGCGCAATCCGTGATATATGTACGCGATATGAAAAATATGTGCGCGACGAACTCGGATATGAGCGTATTGCTGTTTTATGAGCGAACGCGCGCCACAAGGGAGCCTGGCCGGTGAGCGGGGCTCTGCTTATGAAGCTTATGTGCGAAATCAGGAGTGGTATGAGCGATTTTACGGATATATGAGCGGCATTTGGGCTGATATGAGCGCAATCCGTGATATATGTGCGCCATACGAAAGATATGAGCGAACCCAACTCTGATATGAGCGAGCGCACGCCATGAGGGAGCCCCGCCGGTGAGCGGGGCTCTGCTTATGAAGCTTATGTGCGAGATCAGGAGTGGTATGAGCGATTTTACGGATATATGAGCGGCATTTGGGCTGATATGAGCGCAATCCGTGATATATGTGCGCCATACGAAAGATATGAGCGAACCCCACTCTGATATGAGCGAAACGCCGTTTTATGATCGAATCCGAACCCGAACACGCACAAAAACGTGCACACCACAAAAGCCCCGCTACCAAAATTCGGCACGGGGCTCTCATCCTTATAAATCCGTTTCCAAATAAACTTCTTCGCCGCGCTCAATCTCCGCTTGGCCATTCGTTAAATTGGTTATCCATTCTTCAAATGCATCCAGCTCATCTGAGGCGACATAAGTTTGCACGTCTACTTGATCAAGATACTCGATTTGCTTTAATTGATAGATTGATTGTCTTAACTCATTTTCTACTTTTCCGAGCCAATGATAGTCGAGGTGAGCGTGCATGATTTGCATCAATTTGCGTTCGACGACTCCTACGGCATTCAAGCCCTCGCTTACGGCTCCTCCGTATGCCCGAATTAAGCCACCCGCACCTAATTTGATTCCGCCAAAGTAACGAGTGACGACGACAACCGTATCCTTTAGCTGGCGTTTCTTTAAAACTTCAAGCATAGGTACGCCTGCTGTACCGCTCGGTTCGCCGTCATCATTGGCTTTTTGGATATTATCTTGTTCCCCGATTAAGTAAGCAGAGCAATTATGGTTGGCATCTCGATGTTTCTTTTTGATTTCTTCTATAAAGGCTTGTGCTTCTTCTTCAGTGGTCGCACGTGAAAAGTAGGATATGAAGCGAGACTTTTGAATGATGATTTCATGATCTCCACGCCTTTTTACCGTTTGATAGGTTGGTAACATGTCCTATACTCCTCCTCTTTTTTTCATAGTTTTACAAATGAGCGTTATGCGTATGTAATAAAGGTTTGTTACGATAGTTATGTCATCCACTACGTTAATAGAGATGAGACAAAGGACGCTAGGAAAAAGTAACGCTTTTATAGTCTGATTGTTGTAAGATAAGGATAGCGGAAACTTTATCTTGAAGCAAATGGACAAGGTTGATTTTCTGCACCAGTTAGCGCCCAAAAAAGGCGGTGGAGGTTGGTGAGAGCCTTGACTGACAAAAATATGTTAGACAAGATTATTGATCAAACGCTAGATACAGTCGGACAAAGCAGGGAGCAAATTTTCGAGATTGGTGAGCAATCAAGGCGAGAATATCAGACTTTGCAAAAAGAATTACAAGATGTTCGAATGAAGGTAGCTGGCGTCATTGAAAAAACAGATCGTACCCATTTACATGCGAAGTTTTCAAGAAGTCGTTTAGTAGAGGTAAGTAAAGCGTTCGATCGTTATAGTCATGAAGAAGTGAAAACGGCCTATGAACAAGCAAATGATTACCAAGTGCAACTAGCCGTCTTACAACAGGAAGAGATTAAGCTTCGAGAGCGTCGTGACCATATCGAACGAAGGCTGATTAAGTTAAATGAAACGATCGAGCGTGCTGAACAATTAGCTAGTCAAATGGCAGTTGTATATAACTTTTTATCCAGTGACTTGCGCCAAGTTSGTGAAGTGATTGAAGATGCAAGGGAAAAGCAAAAGTTTGGGCTGAAAATCATTGAAGCTCAAGAAGAAGAACGGAAAAAGCTTTCCCGGGAAATTCATGACGGACCAGCTCAAATGATGGCGAATGTTCTGCTTCGGTCTGAGATAATAGAACGAATTTATCAAGATCAAGGCATTGATGAAGCGCTAAAAGAGATTCGCGACCTCAGAAAAATGGTAAAAAGTTCACTTGCGGAAGTAAGAAGGATTATTTACGATTTGAGACCGATGGCACTCGATGACTTAGGTTTAGTGCCTACTTTATCGAAGTATTTAGCGAATTTTGAAGAACATAATCGTATTGCTGTAAGGTTTAAGCATTTTGGGCGAGATCAACGTATTCCAGAAGAGTATGAAGTCGCGTTGTTTCGACTGATTCAAGAAGGGGTACAAAATGCCTATAAGCATGCCCGGCCTACAGAAATACAAGTGAAAATTGAAATCAAGCCAACAAAGGTTATAATGATCATAAAAGATGATGGCGTTGGGTTTGATACGACAAAGTTAAAAGAAGGCTCTTTTGGCCTCATGGGTATGAGGGAGAGGGTCAACATGCTTAAAGGTGAACTGACAATTCAGTCGAAAAAGGATATCGGGACAATTATCTCCATCGAAGTACCTTTGACGTAGCAATGAATTGATTAATCGACTTAGAAATTGGTAAGGATAATAACCGTGTAAACGGAGAGGTGATAGCGATGAATGAGGAAAAGAAAATCAGTATCGTATTAATTGATGATCATCAATTATTTCGTGAAGGCGTAAAGAGAATTCTAGCAATGGAACCAGGATTTGAAATTGTTGCAGATGGAGAAGATGGTTCAGAAGCAATGGGACTTGTTGAAGAACATCGCCCAGACGTCATTTTAATGGATATTAACATGCCGAAAGTGAACGGTGTTGAAGCAACGCGTGAGCTTGTTAAAACGTATCCGAATGTCAGAGTTCTAATTCTTTCTATTCATG
>NZ_LFEL01000017.1:0-17638 GCF_001037965.1 Bacillus sp. LL01
GTTTGGGACCCCATTCAACAAGCCGCAAGACGTCGTGGGTAAAGAGCCTTTAAAGGGCTCTTTTTTTATTTCGGTTTTATTTTCTAATAATTTCAAAAATAGTGCCGATATACTATATAATAAGTACTATACATTACAGTGGAAAGGAGATTTTGCAATTGTGATTAACAAAATAAGAAACATGAACATTCGCTCTAAGCTCGTCATCATTACTTTGCTTCTTCTTTTATTTCCAAGTTTAATCATTGGCATCACCAGTTATTTCACCTCGAAAAATAGCTTGGATGATGTCGGTGCAACTAAAATTCAAAATAGCGTCTACATGACAGCACAACTAATTGAAAGCGTTAATACCGAGGTTGAAAGTGGCGCTTTAACACTTGAAGATGCTCAGGAGCGGGTAAAGGAAGCATCTTTGGGAATTAGACAAGCTGATGGCACAAGACCGATTAACCGCAATATTGACCTTGGAGAAAATGGATATATTATTATCTATGATTTAAGTGGCACTCTCGTTTCTCACCCTAGCATCGAAGGAGAAAGTCTTTGGGATGTTCAAGATGTTGATGGACAATACTTCACACAGAACGCCATTGAAATCGCACAATCTGGGGGAGGTTTTACCAAGTATCAATGGGCCTTACCAAATGACCCAAGTACCGTCGAACCAAAAATTATGTATAACCAACTTGACCCTAATTGGAATTGGGTCATCTCAGGCGGTTCGTATATGAGTGATTTTAATAAAGAGGCTAATACTATTTTAATGAACATTCTAATTGTATTAAGTGTCTCCCTCATTATTGGAGGTCTAATTATTTATACGTTTACAAAACTATTCTCTGAACGGATTATTCGGGTTGACCAGCAAGTACAACAATTAGCTGAAGGCAACCTGACGATCAATGACATTGATCAAGGACATCATGATGAAATCGGAACTTTATCAAAGAATGTGAACATTATGTCAAAACGCTTAAGGGAAATGATCACCCATATTTCTGATACCTCAACCCAAGTAGCTGCTACTTCAGAACAATTAACGGCTAGTGCTGAGGAAACAAGTAGAGCCTCAGATCAAATTACAGAATCCATCCAAGCCGTGGCARCTGGTAGCGATGATCAAGCAGAAACCTCCTTACAAGCGAGGGAATCTGCAGCAGCTATTTTAGAAAGTATGAATTATATTGCAAAAGGTATAGAAGCGGCAAATGGCTCCGCAATAACATCTAAAAACAAGTCTGAATCAGGTCTTCAAGTCATTAGCCAAACCATTGATCAAATGAAAGTCATCGATGATAAGACCGACGATATTTCTATTGTTGTCCATAAGCTTGGGAGTAAATCCAATGAAATCGGAAATATTGTATCATTGATTACAGCAGTATCTGAACAAACGAACCTCCTTGCTTTAAACGCTGCGATTGAAGCAGCTAGGGCAGGTGAACATGGTCGCGGATTCGCTGTCGTTGCTGATGAAGTACGAAAGCTAGCTGAACAATCCAATCAATCAGCCAGTCAAATAAATCATTTAATCAGCGAAATCCAAAAAGATATCAAGCAATCGATTATTTCCATGGAAGCTGGTAAAGCTGCCGTTGGCGACGGAAGTGCCTTAGTTGATCAAGCCGGCGCTGAATTTGGAGGTATTTCAAGCTCCGTTACAGAAGTAACAAAGCAAGTTCAAGAAGTATCACACGCTGTTCAAGAGATAAAAGATGCCACACAAACAATGGCTCAAGCCATTGAAGCCGCTTCAGAAATTGCCGCTAGCTCCTCTGATTATTCTCAAAATGTTGCAGCTTCAGCTGAAGAACAAAATGCAACCATGCAAGAAATTACAGCAGCATCAAATGTCCTTTCAAGTATGGCTGAAAACCTACAACATTCTGTTAAGCAATTTAAGCTTTAGTAAGACCTCAAAAAAACACCCGCAAGCGCGGGTGTTTCCATTAACTTTCTTTTAAATGAATTTCATACCTAGGAACTTCAAGCAAGAATGTTCGTTTCAACTTGTCGAGCTCCGTTTGTTTGTTCGTTTGGTCAAACTCCTGTGGAACATGAACGGTTACCCAAGCGTTATGCCCGGCAATCATCACAGAACCCGGATTAAATGGTGATTCATTTGCAACGATTCGCTTCATAAGAGCTTGATCGTCCCCTAAGTCCTGATGATAGTTATTCGCAGAGCGATAACTACCCCCAGTGGTGTTTACTTCTGCCATTTGACTCTTCATAGCAGAGTGACGAATCGAACCATAATTAATTGGCCCCGGTCCAAGTAAACCATATGTTACTTGTTCAGGAGAAATCCGATGGTTATCATTCAGCGCTTGAACATCAGGAGTATCCGGATCGTTACACCCTGTTACTAAGAACGTCCCAACCAATAACCCAACTAACCATTTTTTCCTCATTGTGAGCACCTCCTGCAGCAGGTGACGCTGCATGATTAGGTTACCCAATAAAGACGCCTTACACGTTGTTAGATTTGACCATGTTTAACAGGTACATTCGGTAAGCGTGACGGCTTATTTGGTACTTCATGACATGTGCGGCAGCGTGGCTCATAAGCTTCAGAAGCGCCTACTAAAATAATTGGATCTGTATAAGAAGCAGGCTTTCCGTCAATTAATCGCTGTGTTCTGCTTGCTGGCGTTCCGCAGACTGGGCAAACCGCTTGAAGTTTTGTAACTTCTTCTGCCAAAGCCATAAGTGGCATAATCGGTCCAAACGGTTCTCCTCTGAAATCCTGATCAAGGCCTGCACAAATGACACGAATCCCACGATTGGCAAGCTCATCAGCAACTGCCACAATCCCCTCATCGAAGAATTGAACTTCATCTACTGCAACGACTTGCGTCTCGGGATTTACGTGCTCAAGAATATCAACGGAAGTGCGTACCGGCATAGCACACACCTTTGTTCCATTATGGGAAACAACCTCTTCCTCACTGTAGCGATTATCAATTACTGGCTTAAATACTTGTACTTTAAGTTTCCCAAAGCTCACCCGACGTACTCGACGAATTAGCTCTTCTGATTTTCCTGAGAACATACTTCCACAAATTACTTCTAAACGACCTTCATGCCCCGTCACACCCATATTCATTCCCCACCTTACAACAAATAATAAAAATGCTTAGCCCAAAGTAATGACCATCTTTGTTCATAGCATTTCAACCTTTTCATTTCAGAACTTTGCTTTTCAATCTTAGCATCTCAATTTATCTCAACATTCATTTTGACATGTATTGGGTTGTACTCATTCTAGCTTAATCTTGCAAAATACTGCCTATTTCAGTCAATAAATGCACGGCTGTGCACGCATCGGTGCAAAAAAAACAGGCAAGTGCAGTGCGCTTGCCTGTTCGCATATCCAGTTTACTTCATGTTGTATTTCTTCTTGAAACGATCAACACGTCCACCAACATCGTTAAGCTTCTGCTTACCAGTGTAGAATGGGTGCGAATCTGAACTGATCTCAACTTTTAGAAGCGGGTATGTGTTACCATCTTCCCACTCGATTGTTTCAGCAGAACCTTTAGTAGAACCGCTTAGAAACTTAAAACCAGTACTTGTATCCATGAAAACCACTTTTTGATATTCTGGGTGAATACCTTGTCTCATTGCTTTCATCTCCTTCCGCCCTGAATCTTTTCGAAACAGAGTTATCTAATCACACATGACGAAATTATAACAAGCTAAGCTTCCTTTTGCAACTGTATTTTACATCTATTTAAAAGGTATGAAGATGTACATGCATACTAATCGCTTCATGGCCGTTTTTCGAGGAATAACTTTTACATTATTTTCTTCGGCTTGTCCCGCTCATATCTTTTTCCATTTCACTAAAGAAATCAGCATTTGTCTTCGTGTTTTTCACTCGACGAATGAATTGATCGACAAAGTCATGCGATTCATTCATTGTCTTGCGAATCGCCCATAACTTATCTAACTGATCTTTTGGCAAAAGAAGTTCTTCTTTACGCGTACCAGAACGACGAATATCGATTGCTGGGAAGATACGGCGTTCAGCCAATTTACGATCAAGATGAAGCTCCATATTACCGGTTCCCTTGAACTCTTCATAGATAACATCATCCATACGTGAACCCGTCTCTACAAGAGCTGTTGCAAGGATCGTCAGACTTCCACCTTCTTCAATATTACGCGCTGCACCGAAAAAACGCTTAGGACGGTGGAATGCTGCTGGGTCAATACCACCTGATAATGTACGTCCACTTGGTGGGATGACTAAGTTATAAGCACGCGCAAGACGTGTAATACTATCCATTAAAATAACGACATCTTTGCGATGCTCGACTAATCTCATTGCGCGTTCAAGCACAAGTTCAGCTACTTTAATATGATTTTCTGGCACTTCATCAAACGTAGAACTGACAACTTCCCCTTTTACTGAACGTTCAATATCTGTTACTTCCTCAGGACGCTCATCAATTAAGAGCACGATTAATTCAACATCAGGGTGATTTTCAGCAATGCTGTTCGCTACTTCCTTCATTAAAGAGGTCTTACCAGCTTTTGGAGGGGCTACAATGAGGCCACGTTGACCAAATCCTACTGGGGAAATCATATTAATAATTCTAGATGAAACTCTTCCTGGGGCAGTTTCGAGCTCAATTTTTTGTTCAGGGTATAAAGGTGTTAAGGCAGGAAAGTGAGGGCGTTCCTTTGATGTTTCAGGTGCATCACCGTTAACCGCTTCGACATGAAGTAGACCATGATAGCGCTCATTTTCTTTAGGAGGTCTTACTTTTCCTGATACTTTGTCTCCATTACGCAAATCAAAGCGTCGAATTTGCGAGGCAGAAATATAAATATCTTCTGAACTTGGCATGTAATTAATTGGTCTTAAAAAGCCAAATCCTTCTGTTTGAATAATTTCTAAAACGCCTTCCATAAACATAAGACCATCTTTTTCAGCTTGGCCTTTTAAAATCGCAAAAATAAGTTCGCGTTTTGTTAGTTTACTATAATAAGAGACTTTATATTGTTTGGCTAACTCATAAAGCTCTTTCAGCTTCATTTTTTCTAAATCGGCTATATTGACACTGCTCATTATTACACCACACTCTATTAATAGTTATATTACACCGGATCGATTATAGAATGATGAAGTAGTATAAGTAAAAGATCGGTCATATATTTAAACTCAGAATACTTGTATCATTGTACCCTAAAAAGCAAAAGTTATTCAAGCATCCAGTTTTTCCTACCTACTAGTTGTTAGGGAAAGTACTTAATAAATAATGAAAGCTAGACACATGTCTAGCTTTCATTATGATCATTATTTAATAACAAGACCGGGCTTCTTTTGCATGCTGTGAGTACCGTCTACAAAGCGAACTGTACCTGACTTGGCACGCATAACAATTGATTGGGTTGTCGCATTGGATCCTTTGTAATAGACACCTTTCAACAATTCACCGTCCGTTACCCCAGTCGCTGCAAAAATACAGTCATCTCCTTTTACAAGGTCATCCATTAGAAGAACCTTATTCGAGTCACTGATTCCCATCTTCTTGCAACGCTCAAGTTCAGCTTCGTCTTGAGGAAGAAGGCGCCCTTGTAACTCTCCGCCCAAGCATTTCAAACCAACAGCTGCTAGTACTCCCTCTGGTGCGCCGCCTGAACCAAGCAGAAGATCTACCCCAGTGTCATCAAACGCTGTGTTAACAGCAGCTGCAACATCACCATCTGGTAAGAGCTTAATACGTGCACCCGCTTCTCTTATTTCTTGGATAATTCTTTCATGACGAGTACGATTAAGGATCGTCACAACTAAATCCTCGATATCTTTATTCTTAGCGCGAGCAACGGCTTTTAAGTTATCAATAATCGGAGCATCAATATCAATTTGCCCCACTGATTCAGGACCCACTGCAATTTTATCCATGTACATATCTGGTGCATGTAAAAGATTGCCGTGGTCAGCAACAGCTAAAACAGCTAGTGCGTTCCACTGTCCTGAGGCAACGATATTTGTTCCTTCAAGTGGGTCTACTGCTACATCTACACGAGGACCATAGCCATTTCCTAGCTTTTCGCCAATATAGAGCATAGGCGCCTCGTCCATCTCCCCCTCACCAATAACAACCGTACCTTTCATTGGAATGGTATCAAACACATCTCGCATCGCTTCAGTAGCAGCGCGATCTGCTTCTTCTTTATTCCCGCGTCCCATCCAACGTCCAGAAGCTAATGCTGCCGCTTCTGTGACACGCACGAGCTCCATCGATAAACTTCTCTCCATCTAATCCCTCTCCCTTATTGCATCTAACTTTTAACTTGATCCAATTCATCTTCAGTTAATTTCTCTCGCCACAATTTAGCTCCTAAACCTAGAAGTTTCTTCTCTAAGTTTTCATAACCACGATCAACATGTTCAAGCCCTGAGAGTTCTGTGACACCATCGGCAATTAATCCAGCTACTACTAATGCCGCTCCAGCACGTAAGTCACTTGCGCGTACTTTCGCACCTTGAAGAGGCGTTTTCCCGTTAATAATCGCAGAACGTCCTTCAACTTTTACATTAGCTCCCATTCTTCTTAACTCATCAATATGTTTAAAACGGGCATTATAAATAGTATCGGTTACAATGCTCGTACCACTTGCTTGTGTGAGAAGCGTCGTGAATGGTTGCTGCAAGTCCGTTGGGAAACCAGGATATACTAGAGTCTTAACGTCTACCCCTTTTTTCTCGCCGGTATTATGGATCAATACTTGATCGTCGTTTGCCTCCACGGTTACGCCCATTTCGCGCAATTTTGCGATAAGAGAATCTACGTGATAAGGAATAACATTGTCAATGATCACTTTTTGACCAATTGCTGCTGCTAATATCATATAAGTACCAGCTTCAATCCGATCGGGGATAATCGAATGACGACACCCTTTAAGGGAATCCACGCCATCAATTCGAATCACGTTCGTACCTGCCCCTTTAATCTTGGCACCCATGCTTGTTAGCAACGTTGCAACATCAATGATCTCAGGTTCCTTAGCGGCATTTTCGATAATCGTTTGACCTTTTGCACGCACAGCAGCAAGCATAATGTTAATGGTTGCTCCTACACTGACAACATCTAAATAAATACGAGCTCCACGAAGTTCGTCTGCACGCAAATAGATCGCACCTTGCTCATTTGTCACACGAGCCCCAAGCGCTTCAAAGCCTTTAATATGTTGGTCTATCGGACGAGGCCCTAAGTTACACCCACCCGGAAGTCCAATGACGGCTTTATTAAATTTTCCAAGCATTGCTCCCATTAAATAATAGGAAGCACGTAATTTCTTTACTTTTCCGTTTGGCAAAGGCATAGCGATCATCTCTGATGGATCAATTTTAATTTCTTGATCTGCAAGAGATAACTCAACCTCGCCTCCTATTTCCCTTAGTAGATCAGCTAATAATTGGACATCTGAAATACCAGGTAAATTATCAATAGTAACCGGAGAGTCTGCTAAAATAGCTGCCGGAATTAACGCGACTGCACTGTTTTTGGCTCCACTAATTTGTACGGTACCCTCTAGTGGATGACCGCCTTCAATCATTAATTTTTCCATAACCGCATCCCTTCTAACCATGCTCATGATTAATAGATATACGTCTTATAACGTTTGTATCCATTATACCCAAAGAGAGAAAAAAGTAACGGTGAGAGTTGTCACTATTGAACGATTCTCACCGTTTCTTGTCGCCAAAACGCCCTGCCCTTTTGGCTTAGCGATTATTCCAATCTGCAAGGAATTTTTCAATTCCTTGATCTGTTAATGGGTGCTTTGCTAATTGTTGAATGACTTTAAATGGGATCGTCGCAATATGTGCCCCACGTGCTGCTGATTCTGTTACATGAACCGGATGACGCACAGATGCCGCAATAATTTCTGTCGGAATCTCGTGTACATCGAAAATATCCGCAATCTGTGAAATTAACGCAAGACCATCTTGACCGATATCATCTAGTCTACCAAGGAACGGAGACACATACGTTGCACCTGCACGAGCTGCAAGTAGAGCTTGTACAGCGGAAAACACCAGTGTTACGTTTGTTTTAATATTTAACTCAGAGAACGCATGGACTGCCTTAAGCCCTTCTGTGGTCATTGGAACCTTCACTGTAATATTCGGGGCAATTGCAGCAAGTTCCTTCCCCTCTTTAATCATGCCTTCTGCATCAAGGGCAATTACTTCTGCACTAACAGATTCAGATACGATATCAGTAATTTCACGCAGACGATCGTGAAAATCAACACCTTCTTTTGCAACAAGTGAAGGATTAGTTGTCACACCTGCTAAAATACCAAGCTCTTTTGCTTCACGAATTTCATCTATGTTTGCCGTATCAATAAAAAATTTCATGCTCATCACCTCAAGGATTTTAGAATATACGTTTTGAAAACGCTATTAGAATTACTTATCTGACTTGTAATCGCTTACTCATTATAGTAAAAAAATATTGGTTCGAAAATAATATCGTTGAATTATGCCAGTTTTTGACGAAAACACTCGTAAAATGACGTTAAAAGCAGCTCAAGTGAACTGCTTTTAACGAATTCTTACTATAATTATGCTTTGTTTGAAGAACCAAATTCACGCATTTTGCCTTGAACTGTTTCTTTGATCGCTTCACGAGCTGGACCTAAGAATTTACGTGGATCGTATTCATTAGGCTTAGCAGCAAGCGTTTCGCGAATAGCTTTTGCAGAAGAGATTTGGCTTTCTGTATTTACATTGATTTTAGCATGTCCAAATTCAATCGCTTTTTGGATATCTTTTGTTGGGATACCTGTTCCACCGTGAAGCACAAGTGGAATTCCAACTAGACCATCGATTTCTTTCATGTGATCGAAACCAAGGTTAGGCTCACCTTTGTAAGGGCCATGTACTGAACCTAGTGCTGGTGCAAAACAATCAACACCAGTTGCTTCAACTAGCTCTTTACACTCAGCTGGAATCGCATAAGCTGCTTCTGCATCATCAACGATTAGATCATCTTCTTGTCCACCAATGCGGCCAAGCTCAGCTTCTACAGAAACTCCAAGAGCATGGGCAACAGCAACAACACGTTTAGTAAGCGCGATGTTTTCTTCTAGTGGGTAGTGAGAACCATCAATCATTACTGATGTAAATCCTGCATGGATCGCTTCAACACATTTTTCGAAGCTTGAACCGTGATCTAAGTGAATCGCTACAGGAACCGTCACTTTGTACTCTTCCATAAGTGATTCAACCATTTTTACAACTGTTTTGAAACCACCCATGTAACGAGCAGCACCTTCAGAAACACCACAAATTACTGGTGAGTTTTCCTCTTGAGCAGCTTGTAGGATTGCTTGAGTGAACTCAAGGTTATTCAAGTTAAATTGGCCAACAGCGTAGCCTTCCGCCTTTGCTTTGTTAAGCATGTCTTTCATTGAAACTAAAGGCATCGTACATCCTCCTTTATGTGTGAGCATTCATAGATATCTGTCGTCCGCTAAGCGAGCAAGCATACTATCGTATCCATTTAAAAAGATTCCCGAATAGATCAGTAAATATCCAACTATCTATATGTATGAGATCTTTTAAATCATTTCGCTCGATTAGTTTGAACGTGTCCATTATAGCATACTCTCTTAGAAATACACCCTTTTGCAGAGGAGAAACGACAAGTTTTTTAAAGTAAACGCTTCCTTTTAGTTATCTCGTGTTTATGTGGTAACTATGTGGTCTTTGATCACTTTTCTCACGTCATCAATGTCAAATGGTTTAGCAAAGTGAGTAATCGCTCCAAGTTGCATCGCCTCATTGATTAAGTTTAATTCTCCGTATGCCGTCATCATAATCACTTGAATTTCTTCATGCTTTTCTTTAATGCGACGTAAAATTTCAAGACCATCCATTCCTGGAATCTTCATATCTAATAGAACTAAATCAGGAGAGTCCTCTTCCACAACTTTTAAAGCTTGCACTCCATTAGCTGCTTGATACAATTGATAACCATCCTTTTGTAGGATTTCCGTTAATAAAACTCGAATACCATACTGATCGTCTACTACTAAAACCTTATGCATAGCCATCCTCCTTTAACTTTTAACACCTAAAACTCACAACATTTTTTACCTCACAATAAAATGACTCATTCACTTWAAATGAGTCGCTACTCTACCGTATCCATGTACTATTTCTAGCAACTATGTCTTAATTCCTGCAAAAGAGCTAACATCTTACAAATTATTATCCGACAAAGTTCTCGAACGTTGTCGATTTAAGTGTTTCTTCCCTTTTTTCTTTGAAATGGTTACGCTATAATGCACGTAGACTTTCATGAGGAAAAGGAGTTACCAAGATGATCCCCATTTTCACCACTCAATTAATGGGCCGTWTCAAGGCCGTACGCGAAAAAGAAGAAGAATTTGAAGATGCCGCTCGCCTGATGGCACAAGCACTTGTTGGCGATGGCACTGTTTATGTATACGGAACACGTGAACTTCGCGGTATTACTAGCGAAGTAGAATATGGAACAGACCGAGATGAATCCATTAAGGCTCTCACTCAAGAAAATTTGAACGAACTCACTACCGCTGATCGCGTGATGCTTTTTTCACCCTTCACTAATGATGATGAAGCATGTCGCTTAGCAACGAAATTACATGTACAAGGCGTCCCTTTTGCTGCGATTTCAAATTTCTATGATGAGCAAGATGCAGCCTATTCCCTAGCTGATGTCCATATTGATTTTGAAAGTGATATTGGACTCGTCCCGGATGAAGAAGGCAAACGTAGTGGTTACCCAACTTCTATTATAGGACTCTATACTTATTTTTGCTTGCTTTTAACCATAAAAGAAATCATGAGTGAGTATTAATTAGCTTTTCTATACTAAAAAAAAGGTTTGCCCTCCAATTTAGGCAAACCTTTTTTATTTATTATTTTTTTAATGATGCGCCAATAAAGTCACGGAATAGAGGTTGTGGGCGTGTTGGGCGAGAAACGAATTCTGGATGGAACTGAGAAGCGATGAAGTATGGGTGATCATTAAGCTCGACGATCTCCACTAAACGACCATCTGGGCTTGTCCCAGAGAACGTAAATCCTGCTTTCTCMATTTGCTCACGGTATTCGTTGTTGAACTCGTAACGATGACGATGACGCTCGTATACGACTTGCTCACCATATGCCGCTTGAGCCAATGAACCATCGATAAGCTTACAAGGGTATAGGCCAAGACGTAGTGTACCGCCAAGATCTTCAATATCTTTTTGCTCAGGAAGAAGGTCAATGATCGGGTATGGAGTTGCTGGGTTTAATTCAGCTGAGTTTGCTCCTTCAAGACCAAGTACGTGACGAGCAAATTCAACGGTTGCTAGCTGCATACCTAAGCAAATCCCAAGGAAAGGAACATATTTTTCACGTGCATATTTAATAGCTGAAATTTTCCCTTCAATTCCACGATCACCAAATCCACCAGGTACTAAAATACCATCTGCATCTTGRAGAAGGCTCTCTACGTTTTCATCTGTTACTTTTTCAGCATCAATCCATTCAATTTCAAGGTCTGCATCAAATGCATAGCCTGCATGGCGAAGTGCTTCTGCTACTGATAAATATGCATCTGGTAAGGCAACATATTTACCAACAAGAGCAATTTTCACTTTATTTGATAAGTTTTGTACCTTCTCAACAAGAGCTGTCCACTCTGTMATTTCCGCTTCTTTTGTAGAAAGCTTTAAGTGGTCACAAACGATTTGATCAAAGTTTTGCGCTTGAAGCTCAAGTGGTACTTGATAAAGTGTTTCCGCATCACGCGCTTCGATGACTGCATCTTTATGAATATCACAGAACAATGCAATCTTTTCTTTCATATCTTGTGGTACTGGTCTTTCTGTACGAACAACAATGACATTTGGTTGAATACCAAGGCTACGTAATTCTTTTACGCTATGTTGCGTTGGTTTTGATTTCATCTCACCTGCAGCAGCAAGATATGGGATTAATGTACAGTGAACGTACATGACATTATCCATCCCGATGTCACTCTTAATTTGGCGGATCGCTTCTAGGAAAGGCAAACTCTCGATATCACCAACTGTTCCACCGATCTCTGTAATGACAACATCTGCATTCGTTTCGCGACCTGCACGGAAAACACGTTCTTTAATTTCATTTGTTACGTGAGGGATAACTTGAACCGTTCCACCAAGATAATCGCCGCGACGCTCTTTTTTCAGAACAGTAGAGTAGATTTTACCTGTTGTAACATTGCTGTTTTGGCTTAAGTTAATATCAATAAAACGCTCATAGTGACCTAAATCAAGATCCGTTTCAGCTCCATCGTCTGTTACGAATACCTCCCCATGTTGATATGGGCTCATTGTCCCTGGGTCAACGTTGATATATGGGTCAAATTTTTGAATCGTCACCTTTAACCCGCGGTTTTTTAATAGACGTCCTAATGAAGCTGCTGTAATCCCTTTACCAAGTGATGACACTACGCCACCTGTAACAAAAATATACTTAGTTGCCATGCGATCGACTCCTCTACTTTTCATCCAAAATGTATTTTCCCCTAAAATGGTCAATAAAATAAAAAAAAACAAAAGCGACAGCTCACCCTAGAAAGGGGGCGCACTTTTGTTTTGGTCATAGTAATATGCATTAGCTTTTAATAAAGCCCAAAAATGATTCTACATAGTTCAGACAAAGAAGTCAAGTCTCTCTTAAATAGACTGAAAACGCAATTAACGTTATTCTTCTTCTTCTTCTAAGTCATCCTCACTATCGTCATCGTCAAATCCATCAAGATCATCTTTTTCAGTGAAGGTATCATCTGCATCATCTTCTTCATCTGCATCTTCTTCATTGGAGATCTCGTCCAACTCATCTTCAAGATCTTCAAATTCATCGTCGAAGCCGTCGAACCCATCTACCATGAGATCGTCCTCTTCTTCTTTAGCAGTCTTTTTACGAGGGTTTACTGGTGCAGTAATTTCCTCTTCAGACTGTTCGTGTGGGTACCAGCTTTTTAGTCCCCAGTTGTTATCACCAAGCGTTAAGAAACGTCCATCAATGTTTAAGTCCGTATACAAAAATGAAATACGTTCATTCACATCTTTTTTAGTCATTTGCTTGATTTGAACAATTTCTTTAACTAAATCATTAAAGTTATAAGGTTTACGCTTTTCTTTCATTAAAGCATACGTTACTTCAATCATTGAAAGCTCTTGTAACTCATCCTTTTTCATCTCTTTTAGGTTCAACGTACACACGTCCTTTCAGCATTCTTGCATCTATTGCATATTAAATATTTGGCATAAAGTACATACCTTTCATTATAAACACATTTCATATAAATATGCTAGATTGTAGACGAAAAAGAATTTGAGACAAATTGATCAATTTACTAGAGAAGCGATGCACAAAAAGAGGCCGGGACAATAGTGATTTAACTAAATGAAAATCCAACATAATGATAGATGTAGATATAAGCCGTTCTTGAAATAGACTTCGCTTTCCGCAGGAAGCCGGTGAGCCTCCTCGTGCTATCGCACTGCGGGGTCTCACCTTTGGCTTTATCATTCTGCAGGAGTCTACGTCTATTTCATCCACTCATTCATCGTTTTGTTCGGAATTTCAGTTAACTACTTTTGTTATGTCCTAGCCTCTTTTTGATGAGATGATTCTGGCCCCTTATTTTTCCGCATGCCAGATCAGTCGCCTCAGCATTTCATATTGTCTAGCCTCGGCTCCTTGCCCTGCGGGAAAAAACGGTGCATCGATTGAAGTCAAAAAGCGACTTCAAATCGCTCCCCCTTATTTTTCCGCATGCCAAATCAGTCGCCTCAGCATTTCATACTACATATTCCTTCTATATTGTCCGCCTACTTGGTAGAGGGCGCCTGTGATTTGGCCTAGGCTGGCTACTTTGACGGTTTCGATTAATTCTTCGAAGATGTTACCGCCAGTGACTGCCGTTTCTTGTAGTCGTTTAAGTGCCACAGCTGTTTTATCTTGATGCTTTTCTTGGAAGGCACGTAGATTTGTGATTTGTTGCTCTTTTTCTTCTTTTGTTGCACGTGCAAGCTCCATGGTGAACTCTTCTTCTGAGTTATCGTTCGGGTTCATGTATGTGTTAACGCCGATGATCGGAAGCTCCCCTGTGTGTTTCTTCATTTCATAGTGCATGGACTCTTCTTGGATCTTGCTGCGTTGGTACTGTGTTTCCATCGCTCCTAGTACACCGCCGCGATCATTAATTCGCTCTAATTCTTGAAG
Organism: Bacillus sp. LL01; assembly: GCF_001037965.1. NCBI lineage: Bacteria > Bacillati > Bacillota > Bacilli > Caryophanales > Bacillaceae > Bacillus > Bacillus sp. LL01. The sequence continues at coordinate 14,282 of NZ_LFEL01000017.1, forward strand.
AACAGCTTCTTCTACTAAATCTGTTAATTGCTCAATGATGTATGAGCCTTGTAGAGAATTTTCGTTCTTCGCTAGGCCAAGCTCTTTAGTAATAATCATTTGAATCGCCATTGCACGTCGGACTGATTGCTCAGTCGGTGTGGTGATCGCTTCATCAAATGCATTAGTGTGAAGTGAATTACAGTTATCATAGATCGCCATAAGCGCTTGAAGCGTCGTACGAATATCATTAAAGTCAATTTCCTGTGCATGAAGCGAACGGCCTGATGTTTGAACGTGGTATTTCAACTTTTGGCTGCGCTCATTTGCTTCATACTTATTCTTCATCACTGTTGACCAAATACGGCGTGCTACACGACCTATTACAGTGTATTCCGGGTCAAGTCCGTTACTGAAGAAGAATGATAGATTCGGCGCAAACTTATTAATGTCCATGCCGCGGCTTAAATAATACTCTACGTATGTGAAACCATTTGCCAACGTGAAAGCTAGCTGACTAATTGGATTTGCCCCTGCTTCAGCAATATGGTAGCCAGAAATGGATACTGAATAGTAATTACGTACCTCATGGTCGATGAAATATTGTTGAATATCACCCATCATACGAAGCGCAAATTCTGTTGAGAAAATACACGTGTTTTGACCTTGATCCTCTTTTAAAATGTCCGCTTGTACAGTGCCACGAACAGTTGAAAGGGTACGGGCCTTAACTTCAGCATATTCTTGTTCGTTTGGCTCGCGTCCGTTTTCTTCTTTAAACTTCTTAATCTGCTGTTCGATCGYTGTATTCATAAACATCGCTAAAATGATTGGTGCCGGACCATTAATCGTCATCGATACCGATGTTGACGGAGCACATAGGTCAAAGCCATCATAAAGCTTTCTCATGTCTTCAAGCGTACAAATGCTCACTCCACTTTCTCCTACTTTTCCATAAATATCAGGACGGTAATCAGGGTCCTCACCATATAATGTGACGGAATCGAAGGCTGTACTTAAACGCTTTGCTTCATCATCTTTAGATAAGTAGTGGAAGCGACGGTTCGTACGTTCTGGTGTACCTTCCCCAGCAAATTGACGCTTAGGATCTTCTCCTTTACGTTTGAATGGGAATACACCTGCTGTATAAGGGAATGCTCCTGGTACATTCTCTTCCATTGACCAGCGTAAGATCTCGCCCCAGTCTTCAAACTTTGGAAGAGCGACTTTTGGAATCTTAATACCAGATAAACTTTCAGTCGTAAGCTCCGTTACGAGCTCTTTATCACGTACTTTCGTCACAAATGTATCTCCACTGTAAGATTCCTTCAGTGAATCCCAGTTATCAAGAATCGATTTACAAGCTGGGTGAAGCTTCTGCTCGAAGGATTCTTTTGTTTGCTCAAGTTGATTCAGAACGTCTTCACTCGCATTGCCATGGGCAAGAAGTGCTTCAATCGTTCCCGTTAACTGATAGATTTTACGTGCTACTTCAACCTGCTCATCCGTTAGCTTTTTATACTGCCTAACTGACAGTACAATGTCACGTAAATATTGTGTTTGCTCTGGTGGAATGATGACATTTTGCTTGATCACATCTTTACTTGTCTCAATCGACGTATCAAAACCCGTTCCACATTTCTCGTTTAATGTCTTCATAAGAGCGGCAAATAACGTGTTCGTTCCAATATCATTGAACTGACTTGCAATCGTTCCGTAAACAGGCATTTCTTCAGGTGCCTCTTCAAAACGAGTACGGCTGCGTTGATATTGCTTGCGTACGTGGCGAAGAGCATCCTCTGAGCCTTTGCGATCAAATTTATTAATGGCAATCACATCAGCAAAGTCAATCATGTCTATTTTCTCTAGCTGTGAAGGTGCTCCGTACTCACTTGTCATCACGTATAGAGATACATCTGAGACTTCCGTAATCTCAGCGTCTCCTTGACCAATTCCACTCGTTTCAACAATAACTAGATCATATCCAGCAGCCTTCGCTACATCAATCGCATCACGAATGCTATCAGAGATTTCTTTTCGAGAGTTACGTGTTGCTAGACTACGCATAAACACACGTGGGTTATGAATCGAGTTCATGCGAATACGGTCACCAAGTAGCGCCCCGCCTGTTTTTTGTTTTGTTGGGTCAACAGAAAGAATTGCAACTGTTTTGTCAGAAAATTCGTTCAAAAATCGACGCACGAGTTCATCAGTTAAGGAACTTTTCCCTGCCCCGCCTGTTCCTGTGATCCCAAGAACCGGTACTTCGTTTGTCATTTGTTTTAATTGCTCTAATGTGTCTTCAAGAGTAGCAGCCACTTCTTTTTTTGCTTCCGCATGGAGCTCTGCATAAGAAATACAACGTGCAACAGCACGAGCATTTTTTTCTTTAAGAGAAGTCAGTTCTTCTGATACTTGTTCAACCGTTGGGAAGTCACATTCTTTTAACATTTGATCGATCATGCCCTGCAAACCATGCTCACGGCCATCATCAGGTGAGAAAATACGTTGAATTCCGTACTCATGAAGCTCACGAATTTCTGGAGGTGTAATAACGCCACCGCCGCCACCATAAATGCGAATATGGCCAGCACCTTTTTCATTTAACAAATCATGGCAATATTTAAAGAATTCCACGTGTCCACCTTGATAAGAAGAAATCGCAATCCCTTGAACATCTTCTTGAATGGCAGCGTTTACAATCTCTTCAACAGAGCGGTTGTGCCCAAGATGAATAACCTCAGCACCACTCGCTTGCAAAATACGACGCATTATATTAATAGAAGCATCGTGACCATCAAATAAACTTGAAGCCGTCACGAAACGAACATGATTAGTTGGTTTATATGATTGCGTTGTTGACATCAAACTTCCTCCTTTATTTAGCAACCTTTGTGATCGGGGCAAGCAGCTGCTCGCTTTGAAGCTTTGTATATTGCTCTAATGTATACAGCTTGCGAATGGCCCAGCGTCGGAATGTCCACATATGTCCTTGCACTAAAATATTATGGCTCATCAGCTTAATTTCATCTTCACTTAGAGTTACATTGTAGTTCGTTACATAGTCACGAATAATGTCTTCAAACATCTCTGTCATTTCTACTTCTTTTTGCAATACATACATGAGYGCTTCTTTTGGAAGAGACTTAGCCTCTTGGTACATGACTAGTACTTCATCTTGTAAATGATCGATCACTCGAAAATAAGCTGCGATCGCTTTTTTTAGTCGATCAATTCCGACTGCTTTTGTATCAAGTTGTTGGACTAGTTGATCACGTACCTCTTCATAAATCGCATCACATACAAGGTAGAGTACATCTTCCTTTGAACCAATGTACTCATAAAGTGTTCCAATACTAAAGCCTGACTCTTTTGCAA
>NZ_LFEL01000170.1:0-4279 GCF_001037965.1 Bacillus sp. LL01
TCTAATAATCGGCTTGTCTTTAGAGTTCTTTGGATTTGAAAAGTCAGTCAAGCAAGTAGTGATGAGAGGCTATGAACGAGGCAAGAAAACGTTTTCCTTAAAGCATGCGTGGAAGGAAACCCTTGCTTTAATGAAGTCGGTCTATCCTTATTTAATCATTGGCGCATTGATTGGGTCCATTATTCATGGTGTCGTTCCAGCAGAGTTTATTAGTGCTCACTTTGGTGGAGATGCTTGGTGGTTGATTCCGATTGCTGCGGTTATTGGCATTCCATTATACATTCGGTTATCGAGCATGATTCCGATTTCGCAAATTCTTATTATGAATGGGATGGCGCTTGGGCCCGTTATGGCGATGATGATTAGTTCAGCAGGGGCAAGTCTTCCCGAACTGGTTTTATTGAAGACGTTTTTTAACAAATCACTTATTGCTGTGTTTGTCTTATCAGTTATTACGATGTCAACGATTTCAGGATTTGTCTTTTATTTATTATAAAAAGGAGCGAGTTAAAATGAGAAAATTAATAGGGTACTTACAGTCAAAAGGGCTCTGGATGGTTAAGTGCTGCCAACATACCAAAGCTCAAATTGAAGAACTCATTCGTCTTGAACAAGTCGAAAAGGATCAAGAAATGATGAAAACAAAAATGTATCAACATCATTATTAAGAGGAGGAATGAGAATGTTAAAGAAATTAACTCAACTATTACAGCCTAAACCGAAAAAAGTAAAAGGTTCATGTTGTAAGGTGGTCATTGAGGAAGTGAAGGTACAAAGTGAATGCTGCGAGAAGAGTAGGGAGAAAAGAAAAAAGAATGAATAAGATATTACGGACCTACAACCTAAAAAAGCAGTCCATATCAGGTGGAGTTGGCTGCTTCTTTAGGTTCCATTATTCCGTTTCGTAATGAAGAATGGTTCTTGTAAATTCTGAGAAATCACCTAAATGGTCATCCAGTATTTTTTGTAAAATCACTAGATTAATTTCTTGATAATCGTGTACGGCAATATTCCTGAATCCTACCATTGACTGCATGCATTCTAGTTGATAGAAGAGGTGTAAGTATACCCTCTTTTTCTAAGAACGAAAAGGCATCTCTGCTTGATTGTGGAAGTCCTAATCTTTTCTCAGCTACAATGTGCATCGCCAGGTCAATGCTTGCCTCACAAGCACGTTGTAGATTGAGAACAACGGAATCCTGCTTAGTAAAGTTTTCAAGATTTAAAGGGGTGTTGGCATACTCTTCAATAATACGCTTCAAGCATCTTTCAATAATCGTTACTTTATTTAAAATGACATCATTTTTCATAAATAGACCCACTTTCATCTATTTTTTTAAGAATAGGTAAACGTTCTTCGTTGAGCTTTGCATACATCTTTAGTGTATTTAATTCGAATTGAGCTTTCTTCTGCTCATTTATACAATAGATGACGGTTCCAGTATGGACAATTTGTGCTTGAAATACAGTACTTGCTTGATTTAAGTCAACTAAATCTACATCTCTWTGYAATTTGGTTGCTAGCTCTTGTGCAATCATGAATAATTCATATTTATCCATTTTAGAAGCGTTTAAAAAAGCAATATCCATATCACTAAAATGAGTTGAATTTCCTTTAACTGTTGAACCAAAAATGACAATGAAATAGGGCGATAAATGATCAACAAGATGCTCGATAATGATTTGTTTTGTTTGTTCGTTCATAAGAATCGCCTCCATATTACTAGACCCKTTTGTWTCACTACTAATAGCTCTACCYAAAGTATACCAAATTTAACTGTTTACGCGTCACTCAAGATCATAACAAGTAAAATGAAGCGCAGGGGCATCCCTTGCGCTTCATTCATGTTTAGTACTATTTATCTCCTTTAATCACCAATAGCACTTGCGTGATAATCGCCATAATCGKCAACTCAAGTAATGGTCCGATGACGAGGACTAAGGCGACTAATGGTTGGTCTGAAAAAGCGGTCATCGCAATTGCTAAGGCAATTGGTGAGTTTCTAGCGAGCGTTGTCAAACTAAGGCTGGCTCGATCAGGAAATGGGAACTTCATCAGCTTTCCAACTTGTTGACTGACGATGAAATTTATAACGAAGAACAAGAGAATTGGTAAAAGCATTTTCCACATCAGATCTAGATTAGCAAGTAGTACCTGTCCTTGTGAAGCAAACATTGCGACAATGGCTAGGCATAAAAACAGGATCGGCAACACACTAAAAGTAGACATGAGATTATCATATAAATGTTGCTTGTTTCTGAGCACCCCTTTGGTCAAAAATGCTAAGACGAGAGGGACAAGTAAGACTAGAAAAAGACTTTCCACTAAAAAAGTAGGGTTAACAACACCTGTTGTTCCCCCGAAGATCAGTAGGTAGACAGGTAACAGGATCAATTGCAAAAAGAGGTTCAACGGCAAGATGGCGGTTGATAGGGCGACATTTCCTTTTGCGATGCCTGTGAAAATTAAATACCAATCCGTACAAGGTGTCACTATTAACATAATAAATCCGAGGTACAAGGCAGGATTGTCTGCTAAGAACACCATCGCAAGTAGCCACGCTAAAATAGGTGTCCAAAGAAAGTTGATCAACAAGCTAGTATAGGTKAATTTTATGTTTCGAAACGCTTTTGTGATTTCATTTAAGGGGATTTGGAGAAACGTGATGTAGAGCATTGCGACTAATAGCGGCACAATCACAAGTTCGGCCTGCTGTTCGATCACATTCACTTGACCAAGAGCTATACCTAGAACGACGGCTATAAAGATAATAAAGGAATAAGCTTTTTCGATTATACTCATATGAATCACACCTGATGATTAAAGTTTTAATGCCATTACATAGTATCATAAATGGGGTAGTAGTGAGTGCTGCTCTAAATAAAAGGAGTTAAGAAGACATGTGCAGAATTTATAAAAGAGGTGATAAGCAGGAATGAGAGGATTGCAGATTGATGTTCTTAGTATGTTATTAACACTTGCACTTTTATTACTTATATTCTCTCCTTTGATTTTTTCGAGAAGACAAAAGGAGTCAAGAATAGAGTTTTGCTGGAAGCATGTATTGAAGTCAAAATGGTTTCGCATTCCATTCATCTTTCTTTTGTTACTAACGGATTTTTCCACGCTTACCTTAGGATATATTTTTATAATGATGGTTTCAGCGCTCATGGTTTCATTTTTGCTTTCATTTATCGTTCATCTTTTTAGAACAAAGCGATTCACAGAATAATCTAGAGGAGAGAGTCATGTGAAAAAGAAACCTGCCGTTTTAATAGGTTTAGTAGTTATCATCTTTCTACTTTTACAATCYACACAAGGTCAGTTAAGTAACTTTTTAGTGAAGAAGATTGGTTTCTTGTACTTTGCAGAATTTTATGTTGAGGGGTAACGAAGGTAGTTGTCTTACACGAAGTGTAAAGCTTATAATCGAAAGGAAGTACATATTAAATGAAAGAGTTAATGCAAAGGGTTGAAACGATCTTCGTGAAGTCCCGTCTACGCTTCCCACTTTACCTTCTTACGGTAATAACAGGTGTCGGCTTCTTTATAGCACCAGAACTAATCGAACCAACTATTTTTATCGCGTTTTTAGGATTGCTTCTCATTATGGAGAGCATTCATCCAGAGGCGTACCGGGCTTTATTTTTTGAGCCGATAACGAGTTTTTTTCCGACAAAAGTACAGCTACCCCTAATTATTATGCTGACTATTTGTGTAGTGATGGTAGGGTTGTTTTTTCTATTGATAGTAATCGGGGTAGGATTGGCACGCTTCTACAACTAAAACCAACAGTTAGTTATGGTGCTGAGGCAATAACCTCACCTAGAAGTTGAATATCATTATAGATGAGCTCTTTTGTCTGAGCCTCTTCACATCTTTTATATTCATTCATTAATAGATACATTTCCTTGAGGAATATTATCATTTCTTCATGTGAAATCATCATCAAGATCCCCCTTAATGTGATTTTAGAACTAGTCTCTCTTAAATTATATGGGATTAAAGACTGTGTGTAAATAGTAAATATAGGTAATAAGTATTGCTTTAGTGAGAATGGAAAAAGGGCATAAAAATGCCCTTCAGACTTTGAGGTGTTTTTCTTTATTCATTACCTTTTGCATGCAGTGGCGGTGGAATTAACCAGCCTTTTTCTTTGTTCAATTTAAGTACTTTTGCACCGAATTGAGCTTTAGCTTGGTGGAACTGTCCATACATCATCGCGATATCTTCTCGAATCGATTGGCCCATTGCTTGACTACAAGCTACTAAGCCAGC
>NZ_LFEL01000171.1:0-4273 GCF_001037965.1 Bacillus sp. LL01
TCTACAACTCACCCACAAGGATCTTCCATATAAAAATCCGGTTGAGTCAAATATTGAAAAGCTAAAAGATCCTACCTCGGTCGTAGTAGTAGGAGGACAGCAAGCTGGCTTACTTACAGGCCCCTTGTATACCGTATATAAGGCAATGAGTGTCATCTTTCTTGCTAAATCACAAGAAAGTGAACTTCAAGTACCCGTCGTTCCTGTTTTTTGGATTGCGGGGGAGGACCATGACCTTGAAGAAGTGAGGTTTGTATATACTCAAAAGGGTGAGACGTGGAAAAAGGTAGGAATTGATATGACTGATACGTATCAATCTTTATCTTCTACTCTCTTACCTAAAGACAAGTTACATACATGGCTCAATCAAATACTTAAGACTTTACCAGAAACGGATCACACGGAACATCTTATTGCGACAATCAAGAATTTTGCTGAACGATCGAGCACTTTTGTAGATTTTTTCTCACTTGTTATGAATTGGCTTTTTAAAGAAGAAGGGCTTATTTTACTTGATTCTGATCACCCAGGTTTGAGAGCGATTGAAACCGATTATTTTATGATGTTGGTGAATCGAGTGGAGGATCTTCAAYCAGCTCAGCAAAAAGGTGTACAGACCTTTAGTGAGTTAGGATATGGCRAACCCATTTCAACTGATCAGGAAAACGCACACTTATTCTACACATATAATGATGAACGAAAGAGGCTTGACTACAAAGATGGTGCTTTTTATATAAAAAATAGTGAGATACGTTTTACGAAACGGGAGCTAGTAGATCTCGTCTCAAAGTATCCAGAACGTTTTAGTAATAATGTAGTGACAAGGCCACTGATGCAGGAATTTATCTTACCAGTCCTTTCATTTGTTGCAGGACCTGGTGAGCTTGCTTATTGGGGAACATTAAAGCCGGTATTTCATGCATTTCATACATCGATGCCCCCTTTAACACCAAGGCTGCAAATGACGTTTGTTCMTCGTTCCATGCAAAAGTGGGTTGAAGAAAATCAGTATACGTATGATCAATTGTTATCAGGTGAGGTGGGGGACTTAAAGAAGAATTGGCTAAAGGAAGTAGAAAACCATCCTATTGATGAAGTTGTAGCAGATGTTACGACTACAATCAAAGAGGCTCATCTCTCTGTACAGCAACTTTCCAAGAAGATCGATGAGACTCTTTATCGGTTATCAAAGAAGAATGAAGAGATCATTTTAGAGCAACTAAATTTTATGAAGAAAAAAATGGTTCATTCTATTGAAGGAAAACACAAATTGGCGCTATCAAAATTTGACGAAGCAGAAAATTGGTTAACCCCCTTAAATCGACCGCAAGAACGCGTGATTCATCCCATAGTTTTACTAAACCTAGCAGGTTGTGATGCTATTGACCGAATCATGGAACAAAAAATGTCACTAAACACCTATCATAAACTCATTTTGTTGTAAAAAACTGTTCGAAGACACCGTCGAAAGAATGAGAACGAAAAATCCTGTCTATAGGCAGGATTTTTTTTGTTTATAGGAAATTTAATTTATAGTGGTACAAAGTGGAGGGTTGTGGTAACTTAAGGGTAGTAAGTGGGGGGAGATGGATGCACGATGTTCATGGGGGAGTATCGCCACAACGTCGATGAAAAAGGAAGAATGATTGTGCCTGCAAAATTTCGAGAGTCACTAGGTACGTCCTTTGTTGTAACCCGTGGATTAGATCGGTGTCTATTTGTGTACCCACTAGATGAATGGAAACGACTTGAAGAACAATTAAAAACCCTCCCTTTTACAAAAAAAGATGCTAGAGCTTTTACTCGTTTTTTCTTTTCTGGAGCTGCTGAATGTGAACTAGACAAGCAGGGAAGAGTAAATATTGCACAAACGTTACGCGAGTATGCAGAACTCGAAAAAGAGTGTGTGATCATTGGGGTTTCTAATCGAGTAGAAGTATGGAGTAAGGCGAAGTGGGAAGAGTACTTTGAGGAATCAGAAGACTCATTTGGTGAAATTGCTGAGAATTTAATTGACTTTGATCTATAGACAATACATCACGATATGGATAGGAAAGAGATGGTGATAACATGTTCACCCACATCACGGTATTAAAAGAAGAGTCCGTAAAAGGTTTGGCGATTAAGCCAAATGGCATCTATGTTGATTGCACTCTAGGAGGAGCTGGGCATTCGTCACTCATACTAGAACAATTAAGTGACGAGGGTCATTTATATGCATTTGATCAAGATGATACAGCTCTCGCTCATGCAAAAGAGGTTTTATCTAAATACGAAGGAAAGTTCACCTTAATTCGAAGTAATTTTCGTTTTCTGCGAGAAGAGCTTGCTAAACACGGCATCTCAAAAGTAGATGGTGTACTGTTTGACCTAGGTGTAAGCTCCCCTCAACTAGATGAAGCGGAAAGAGGCTTTAGTTATCATCAAGATGCGGCTCTTGATATGAGAATGGACCAAACAGCATCCTTGACAGCTCATCAAGTGGTAAATGAATGGGAATTTAATCGACTMGTCTCTATTATTTCTAGGTATGGGGAAGAGAAATTTGCAAAGCAAATTGCTAGAAAAATTGAAGCGGCAAGGGAAAAGAAATCGATCGATACAACAAGTCAGTTGGTAGAAATCATTAAAGATGCGATTCCAGCTCCGGCAAGAAGAACTGGTGGACACCCCGCAAAGAGAACCTTCCAAGCAATACGTATCGCCGTTAATGACGAACTTGGTGCTTTTGAGGAAGCGTTAGAAGATGCCATCACCATTACGAACCAAAACGGTCGAATTTGTGTGATTACTTTTCATTCATTAGAAGATCGTCTATGTAAAGAAATATTTAGAGAAAAAAGTAAAGGGCCTGACCTGCCTCCGGGCTTACCAGTCATACCTGAAGGGTACGAACCTGATATAAAATTGATTACGAGAAAACCCATTATAGCCGGAGATGTAGAATTAACTGCGAATAACCGAGCCCGTTCAGCTAAATTACGAATTGCTGAAAAACAAAAATAAGGAGGTTTTTAAAATGAGTATGGTTGCCCGTCAAATTCAACACCAACAACAAACGGAAGTGAAAACAAAAAAGGTTGTTAGGCGTCATAGATCAAGAATTACCTTAGGGGAAAAGATTATCGGTCTTACTATGACGGTTGTTGCATTTGCGATGATTGGTTTAATGCTACATAATTATGCATCGATTTATACCTTAAATAAGGATGTACATCAGCTTCAAGGAACAATTTCCCAACAATCGCAAGTAAATGAAGGGCTCTCCCTTCAAGTTGTTGAACTGAGTGCGCCTGATCGAATTCTAGATATTGCTACTGGTGAACTTGGAATGTCATTAGATGATAATAAAGTGAAAGTCGTTCAAAACTAGTTCATTCTTTGAACTAGTTTTTTTCACAACTGTACCTAGTTATACAATCTATAAGTCTATTTTTATTTAAGAGGAAGTGAGAAACGTGGAGATTAAACGTGCTGCAACGAATGTTCGTGCCGTCGTCATCTTAGCGAGCTTTCTCGTCCTTTTTGCGATCTTGATGGGACGATTTACTTACATTCAAGTGACAAAAGAAGTGAAAGGACAAGAGCTTGCAACAATGGGAGAAGAACGCTGGTCAAAAGAACAAGTGATTGAAGGCAAGCGAGGAACAATTTTTGATCGGCGAGGTAGCGCGCTTGCAGAAGAATTAAATTCTTATAATGTGTTTGCTATTTTAAGTGCAGATTACCCTAATCATGTGGCTGACCCTAAAGAAACTGCAAATAAGTTGGCTCCACATATTTCTATGGAACAAGCGGATTTAGAACGAATCCTCTCAACCGAAGGTCGGTTCCAAGTAGAGTTAGGTGCCGGAGCAAGAAATCTCACACACGCTGAGATGGAAGAAATAAAAGCACTAAACTTGGAAGGGATTATGTTTAGCGAAGAGCCAAGGCGTTATTATCCTAAGCAAACGTATGCCTCACATGTGATTGGTTACACAGAAAGTAATATGRAAACAGCTAGAATGGGTTTAGAAAGAAGCTTAGATGAGTATTTAAGAGCTGAAGATGGGTTAGTACAATATCAAAGTGACCGCCGAGGGGTGCCACTTCCAAATGCAACAAGACATGTGACCGCACCTAAAAACGGGCATGATGTGTATTTAACATTAGATTCAAATATCCAAACAGCACTAGAGCAAGTCATGACTCAAGTTAATGAGCAGTATGAACCTGAGAAAATGATCGCGATTGTGGCAGATCCAAAAACAGGTGAAATTTTAGCGATGAG
>NZ_LFEL01000172.1:0-4238 GCF_001037965.1 Bacillus sp. LL01
TATCTCTTTCCCAATCTCGTTTACATGCAAGAGAACAATATTTCTTCTTTGCTCCTCTTTTGGGGTGTTCTAATTTTAACCACCAACTGAGTAAGACCYCCATAAATAGAGATCCCTCAAACCAATATAGTCCGAGGGAACATAAAACACACTTCAATATTTATCTAAAATCCATTAAACCTATTGATAACAAGCTATYTCAACTCTATCAACGCGACTGTCTCAACCTGTGCTGTCCATGGGAACATATCAACTGGTTGAACATTTTCAACCTTAAATCCCTTGGTTCGTAAATACTCAATGTCTTTAGCTAAAGTAGATGGATTACACGAAACATAGACCACACGTTTTGGCTTCACTTCAACAAGTGTTTTTAATAGCTCCTCATCACAGCCTGTTCGTGGTGGATCCACCACAACGACATCTGGTTTCCACCCTTCTTTTACCCACTTAGGTAGCCACTCTTCCGCTGTGCCTACTTCATAGGTGAAATGCTTATAGCCATGATTATCAGCATTTACTCTTGCATCAATAATCGAAGCCTCAATCACATCCATCCCTCGAACTTCAGAAGCACCGTCCGCTAACCACAAGCCGATCGTCCCTACTCCACAATAAGCATCCACCACTTTTTCAGTACCTGTTAACTTTGCTGCACGTTTTGCTTCATTATAGAGCTTAACTGTTTGAATAGGATTTAGTTGAAAGAAAGCTCTGGCGGATAGTTCAAAGGAAATATCGCCTAGCTTCTCTTCAATTACTTCTTCTCCCGAAAGATGAACCGTTTCCTCACCAAAGATTAACGAGGTTTTCTTCCCATTAATATTTTGCATAAGCGAATTAACTTCAGGCAAACGCTTTTGTATTTCATCAAGCAAGACATCTTTTCTTGGAATTTCTTTTTCATTCGTTACCAACACCACTTGTACATGACCAGTCTCAAACCCTACTCGTGTAACAATCGTGCGAATGACCCCTTGATGCTTACGTTCATCGTAAATCGAAATATTTAAGTCTGATAAAATTTGTTTCATCACTCTCGTCACTTTGTTCGTTGCCTTATGTTGGACCATACAAGCAGATAAATCGATTAACTTATGAGAGTTCATCGCGTACAGTCCCGCAATCACACGCCCATCTTTTTTAGATACTTGCAGCTGGCTTTTATTACGGTAGTACCACGGGTCATCCATACCAATGGTTTGTTGAATAACGAGCTTTTCCATCTTAAGTTTTGTGTGCCGTTCAAAAGCTTGCCTAATAATATCTTGTTTCTCCCGTAATGTTGCTGCGTATTCCATATGCTGCAGCTGACACCCTCCGCACTGGTCGTAAATTGGGCAAGGTGGCTCAATTCGCTCTTTTGATTGTTTGCGGATCTTCACAATTTTTGCTTCTGTGAACCTCGCCCCAGCTTTTGTTACCTCGGCAACAATTTCTTCGTTTGGAAGAGCACCTGGTACGAAGACTACTTTCCGCTTGAAATAGCCTACACCTTCTCCATTTATTCCAAGGCGTTTTATCGTTAATGGCATCTGTTGACCAACTTTTAATTGGACTGACTGCTGATCCTTTGATGGACTTTTATTGTATTTTTTATGTGATGATTTCATGTTATCAACTCCGTCCTCTTTTCCGGCTCCTATTATAGCATGTATCACCCATTCTTCCTAAACTTACTAGGTCGATTCACCTGTTATCTCTGATAGAATAAATGAAGGAATCACATAACGGAGGAGAGATTGTTCGTGTCTATACCAACAGATGTTGCATCCCTACAAATCATGGCTCATGTATACAAACGTGCTAGCCTGCAATCGATTTTTGATAAAACGGTGGAAAGCCTTGTTGAACAAGTACCGTACATCGATTGGGTAGGGATCTATATGTATGAAAAGCTAGATCATAAGCTAGTAGCAGCTTCTTGCCTTGAAGATGATCTAAAGTGGGAATGTAACGGTGAACTAAAATTCCCAATTAAAAATGCTGCAGGAGAAGAAACCGGTATGTTGGTTGTACGTACTCGTCAACCGATTGCCTTTGATGTAACAGACGTAACCACCTTAGAAACGATTGCATCAGCTATCGGTGAGGAAAGTTTAGCAAGTTAAAGAAACCACCCGTCTACACATATAGACGGGTGGTTTTACGTTTACCTATCCTACTTATAATTAATAACGAGCCGTCATCATTTTTCTTTTCGTATAGAAGTTTACTCCATCTTTCCCATTAGCGTGTAAATCGCCATAGAAAGAGTTTTTCCATCCAGAGAATGGGAAGAAGGCCATTGGTGCTGGGACATTGACGTTCACACCAAGCATGCCGACCTCTATATCCTCACGGTACTGACGAACAGCTTTTGCACTATCCGTATAGAGTACTGAGCCATTCCCAAAGTCTGACTCGTTGGTAACTTCAATGGCCTCTGTTAAATCCTTCACCCGCACAATCGATAACACAGGAGCAAATATTTCATTTTTCCAGATGTTCATTTCTGTTGTAACATGATCGAAAATCGTTGCTCCTAAGAAGTACCCATCTAAGTCTTGTCCATCCTTACGTCCATCTCGAACTAAGGTTGCGCCTTCTTCGATTCCTTCTTCAATTGCTTGGTGTACTTTGTCTAAATGAGATTGACGAATGACCGGACCAAGATTTACAGATGTATCACAGCCATCACCCAAAACTAACTGATCAGCCGCTGTTGTTAATTTTGAAATCAAGGTATCAGCAATATCCTCTGTAACAACCACGACGGAAGTTGCCATGCACCGTTGGCCGGCACTACCAAAAGCTCCTCCAACAATCCCTTGAATTGTTTTTTCCATGTCGCAATCAGCTAAAACGATTGAATGATTTTTAGCACCTGCAAGAGCTTGTACTCGCTTGCCATAYCCAGCGCCAGTCTTATATACATATTCAGCTACTGGTTGCGAGCCAACAAAAGAAATCGCATCGACATTCTTGTGTTCAAGCAAGCCATTTACAACATCATGTGCACCATGAACTAAGTTTAAGACACCTTTTGGCAACCCTGCTTCAACAAATAACTCTACTAATCGTTGTGCCAACAATGGCGTACGCTCAGAAGGCTTCAGAATGAAGGTATTACCACAAGCGATTGCTAGTGGGAACATCCAACAAGGAACCATCATCGGGAAGTTAAAAGGAGAAATCCCTCCTACTACCCCAACAGGATATCTGWACATACTAGACTCTATATCTGTAGCAATATCAGGCAGTACCTCTCCCATCATAAGGCTAGGTGCACCTGCTGCAAACTCAACACACTCAATYCCACGYTGAACTTCCCCATAAGCATCGTCATAGCATTTCCCATTTTCCTTCGTAATAAGACGAGCTAACTCATCATAATGTTCCATTAATAACTGATGATACTTAAATAAAATACGTGCCCTTTTTGGCACAGGAGTCTTCTTCCATGTTTTAAAAGCTTCTTTAGCGGTTTTCACCGCTAGGTCTACATCTTCTTTTGTTGATAATGGYACACGTGCAATTTCTTCACCATTTGCAGGGTTTGGTACAATTTCGACTTCAGAAGATTTAGATGCTAACCAATCGCCATTAATAAAATTCTTTAATAAAGCTGTTGTTTGCACTGTCATAAGAAAAACTCCTTTTATAGTTATAGTTTAAAAGATAAAAAGTAATCAGTTGTTGCCCATGTTTACACGGTTTTAAGCGAATACTCAAACGTATAAGCATGTCTATATAAAGAAATAATTTCTTTTTCATCTGGTACTTTTGGGTTGTTAGCTGGACTTCCACTAAGAAGCGCATCCTTTGCCATTTTCTCTAATGCAGCTTCAAACTTTTGTTCTTCTACACCCCATGTTTTAATATTAGGTATATTTAGTTGATGGCATAGGCGTAATATATGAGAAACGACTGCATTGGCAAGTTCCTTTTCTGTAACCCCTTTCATATTTGGGTATAAGAATCGACCGATTTCAGCTAATCTCTCTTGGCAAGCATCCTTGGTATAATCTAGAATGGCTGGTAATAGCATCGCGTTAGAGATTCCATGAGGAACATGGAACAAGGCACCTAATGGTCTCGACATTCCATGTACTAAACACACTGATGCGTTAGAAAAGGCCATACCAGCCTGCATTGATGCGTATATCATTTTATCTCTTGCTTCAATATTCGCCCCATTATGGTAAGCTTCTAGAATATTTTCTGTAATGAGTTTAATAGCAGAAAGCGCCAGGTGA
>NZ_LFEL01000173.1:0-4238 GCF_001037965.1 Bacillus sp. LL01
TGCCCATTGTAGCTGACGAAATTTTGAATCCCTAATTCCTCGCGCAAATCTTCATACATAAAGGGCCCACGACCGGTTGCGATTGCCACTTCATGACCGTCTTTTTGTAAGGTTTTGATCGCCTCWTTTGTTGCGGGCGGTAACTTCTTATCATGGTCTAACAGCGTTCCATCAATATCAAAGAAAATGATTTTTTTATCTGTCATGGTTCCACTCCTATAGATCATAATTTGCTTCTCTCTTCTTTATCGTAACAGAGAATCGCGTCTCAATCACCTATTTGTATAGAAGAGTGGGAAGTTGGAAAACTAATCTAGAAAAACCACCAAAAAATTGGAGACGTTCTATGACTAAAATTATCTTGTTTGTCACATTCCTTCTTCCGTGGCTGTCTTTACTTTTCGCCTCAAAGGAAACGATCAAGACGTACATGCCAGTAACCATATTCACCTCTCTACTGATGACGATCATTTTTCAAATTGCTTATACATATGAGTGGTGGGTCATTTATCAATACATTGTTCCTTGGGGCTATATGAGTGATGTCAGCTTCACTTATGGCATATTTGCTATAGGGACGTTCTGGATCTATGTATTCACATCTCATAAGTTTCCTCTTTATGTAGGAGTGAATCTGGTGACGGATGCGGCGATGGCATTTGGTGTCCTTCCCTTATTAGGAGTGATGGGGATTGCTGAATATAAAAACATTTTACCCGGGCAGTATTTCTTAGTGATCTTTGCTTTATCGTTTGTGATTTATGTTTATCACAAGTGGCAGAAGGGGATTTTCACGACGGAAACTAGAAGAGAAGCTTGAGGAGTCTATTCATCAAGCTTTTTCTTTTTTGGAAACTATTGCAATCTCTGCTTTTCTTCAAACAACTTCTGAATACTCTTTTTCTAACTCATCGGATGGCTCGATGCTTAGCCGGCTTAGTACTTCTGATATTTTCGTATCAAGAATCATCCGTGCATCTGAAGCAGCAAATCTGTCAAATCACTTACTAAGTATTGAAGATCTACTATCGTTTCACCTTCTCATCCATATTGTTATTCATTTTATAATACTGTATGATATACACTATATAAAAACCGGGGTGAGATGATGAGCAACTTACTACAATCGTTAACGACTGAATTACGGCGCGGAACGTTAACCCTTGCTGTATTGAGTCAATTGCGTACGCCTCAATATGGTTATTCCTTAGTACAACGGCTTGAGACATCCGGAATCACGATTGAACAAAGCACCCTCTACCCTCTGCTTCGGCGATTAGAAAAACAAGAGCTTGTCACAAGCAGCTGGGATACTTCAGATACAAGACCACGTAAGTATTATGTTCTGAGTGAATTTGGGACCGAAATCTTAAGCGAGCTCAAACGAGAGTGGGAAAAAACAACACATGAACTCGATCAACTGATGAAAGGAAGTGAGGAGTGATGAATCTATTAGATGTCTATATTCAGGAGGTCACCAAACGGCTGCCAGTGAAATCGAGAGCGGATATCGGACTTGAACTGCGCTCTACAATTGAAGACATGCTACCAGAGGATTATACCGAAGAGGAACTACTCACCGTTCTCGCTAAGCTCGGTGACCCAATGAAACTAGCAAATGAGTATCATGAAGGAACATCATATTTAATAGGGCCCACATATTATGAGCTCTACCTCAGTACCATTCGCATGATTATGCCGATCGTGTTAGCCGTTATCCTCCTCACCTTTGTCGCTACAAGCTTTTTACGATACAACGGCACAGATCTTTTTTCCTTTATAGTTGGGTTACTAGGAGAAGGTATATGGATGGCCCTCGGAACGGGGATTCATGTGTTATTTTGGGTGACTCTCGTATTTGTCATTGTCGAACGGGCAGGTGTAGCCCCACATTTAATGAGACCAACTGCAAAGGAATGGTCAYCAGAAGAATTAAAGGAGATT
Organism: Bacillus sp. LL01; assembly: GCF_001037965.1. Taxonomy (NCBI): domain Bacteria; kingdom Bacillati; phylum Bacillota; class Bacilli; order Caryophanales; family Bacillaceae; genus Bacillus; species Bacillus sp. LL01. The sequence continues at coordinate 1,945 of NZ_LFEL01000173.1, forward strand.
GAACCAATTCCGAAGAAAAAAGCGATTTCAAAAGCTGAGGTCTTTGCCACATTAGTCTGGACAGCAATTTGGGGAGCTTTGTATTTTAGTGCAATCGATTTAATTGGTATCTACACACCTCGTGAAGGTGGCGGATTAGAGCTTGTGACATCGATCTTTTCAAAAGAAGTATTACTGACGTTTTGGCCGGTCATAATGTTAATCATTGCCGCAGAAATTGCTTTATCGATTATTAAATGGGTGAGCGGACAATGGACCATGCAGTTAGCTCTCTTCAATTCATTCTACAATGTGCTTTACACGGTCTTATTTATCATCATCCTTACGACTCCTACGTTGTTTGAGCCAACTTTTGTGAGCTATATGACAAATGTATTCGCTACTTCCACGAGCACGACTGTTGATCAATTTTTCACTTGGATCCTTGCATCAGCGATCATTACCCTTATTGTTGTGGCTGTCATTACAACGCTTGATGGATTTAGGAAAGCAAGATTGTAGTGCTCCTATGCACCATGGTATAATTTTACAAAAAAGTAGGAGCGATGATACGTGAGTGAGAATAAGCGCGAAGACAAAGACATGCTTTTGAGTACAACGATTGGCATTGTAGGCGATATCGTATTGTTCATCCCTCGTTTAATCGGAACCTTTTTAAAAGGGTTATCGTAAAAAGGAATTTATCGAGCTCATTTTGAAAGAAAATCCCAACATCAAAGTATGGTATAATGAGCCATCAACACATTAGAAGATTTATTGGAGGTACCATGTTAACATTTGAAGAAAAATTAGCGATTATTGAATCATTCCCAGAGCTTGAGCGTAAAGATGTCTCGTTAGGCCGAGTGAATTTCCACTATAATGAGAGCTCTTATGATAATAAAAATGTTGTCTATCACTTGCACCCAAATGGGAATGGCTTTGTCTATGCCGGAAGAATGACTGGCTATGAGACAAATGACAAAGGGATGGTTAACATTCGTGATTTCACTGAAAAAGCGCTTCGTGCGACAGTTCGTAAGTCGATCCTTTCCTTAACACCAAAGGAAGAAGCACCGACAAACGACCCGACAGAAGAAATGTGGATCAATGAAAACACCGTCACGTTAACAATTTTAAAAGAAGAAGATATCTGGAATGTGTATGGCGACGATGATAGCCTTGACGGTACATTTAATTCTTATAGAGAAGCAGCGAATTACTTAGAAGCAGAAGGCTTTGATCGTGTATAAAGAATGAGAACGACCTCTTCCTATTTGTGGAAGTAGGTCGTTTTTTTATGCATTCATTCTATCTTCATCTTCCATTTTCCCCTTAGCACTATCATTCGCCCAAATGACAACCGGAATAAGTAAGAGCGCAAGAAAACCTCCTGCATATGAAAGAAACATAAAGCTAGTATGAGCAACGACCATGCCAGACATTGCTCCTCCAGCTGCTCCAGATAATGCGACTGACACATCGACCGACCCTTGAATTTTGGCACGGTTAAACGGAGTTGTTGCATCAACAATAAGGGCTGTACCACTAATTAAGCCAAAGTTCCAGCCTAGTCCCAAAAGGATAAGCGCAATTGTCAGACCTAGCATCGATTCAGGAGGAGCTACAGCCGCCAATATTCCTGAAGCTAAGAGAGTCGCACCTGATACGATCGCCATCGCTGTTCGGCCCACTTTATCAACGAGATAGCCTGTAAGCAGGGAAGGAAGAAACATCGCTCCAATATGAAGACTAATCACCAAACCGACCTGATTCATACTGTGACCGTGATGGCCCATATGTACAGGTGTCATTGTCATAATCGCAATCATCACCATTTGCGTTAACACCATGATCACCGCACCAACCATAATCCCTCGATTTCGTTTAGTCATAGGCTGTGATTTAGCATTAGTCAGATTACCTTCATCAGTTTGCTGTCTTTCTGCGATTGCTTTAGCTAGAATGTATGGATCAGGACGAAGCAGAGCTAGTAACACCAAACCAGCCAAAATAAAACTTGCCGCTGCCAAAATAAACGGGCCAGCCAAAGCTGGAACGCCAATCGATAAAGCGAATTCACCCATCACTCCTATCAAATTCGGACCTGCAACTGCACCAAATGTCGTCGCTACTAAGGCGATGCTGACGGCCGTTGCGCGTTGTTTAGCATTCGCTAAATCTGTTCCTGCATAACGTGCTTGTAAGTTTGTCGCGGTACCAGCTCCGTAGATGACCAAGGATAGGAACAATAAGGGAACATGATCGATCACAGCTGCTAGGATAATCCCCACTGCTCCAAGTCCTCCGGCTAA
>NZ_LFEL01000174.1:0-4238 GCF_001037965.1 Bacillus sp. LL01
TAATTTACCAGAGCAAGTTAGACGATGCGTGTGATTGGTAAAGTTCTTTTCATCCAACTTCTTCTTCCCTACTTCTTGTGCTGCTTGGTCATCGGCCGCTTCAATCTTCTCCTCAAAAACCATTTCACCATTCGCCTCATAAACCGTTAAAAAATATTCGTTCATTCCATTACCTCCTACACCATTGTAAGAATAGTGTAAAATTAAACGCTTACATAAGCAAGTGAAATAAAAATGGAAAATTATTGTTTATTTATTATTGCTTTTTAAATGAAGTGGTCATATACTGTATATATAGATATAAACACCAATACACTTTAAGAGGTGAAGCTCATGTCGGAAAATCAATTAATTAGGAAGATCATTTTGTTCGAGTTGAAGAATACACCATTAATAAAGTATGTCTGGATGGCTGCTGCGATCGGTTTAATTGTTTTTTTAGGGACACAGTTTATTGATGAAGTAAGCGGGGGCGGACGTTTACCTGTCATTTATGACTTTTTATTTTTTAGTGCTCTATCAATCGCTTATACGGTAAGATACAAACCATTTAACATCCAAGATGTAAAAGGAGGTTTGTATGCCAGCTCCTTTTTTATCTTACTAAAACAAACGCCTATTGCTGATCGAGTCATTATGAAAAGCAGATTTATAATGAGTGCGATTTATATCCTTACGTTTAATTCGATTGTGTTTGTGTTGTTCTATGTTTTCTCAACCAGTATAAGAGAAGRGTTATCAGTCGCTGAGGCAATCATTCTTGGWATAAGCTGGCTGGCCATCAGCTGTGTGTGGGGTGGAATGTATGCAGCAGGTGAACCGGGTGGTAGATATTCACCTTTAGCTTTGGTGATTTGGAGTGTCATTTATATTGTGGTACTTATTATTTTACTAACTGCTTTTAATCTGTTGGCAGGAGCTCCTTATATTATTTGGTCTATAAATGTCGTACAAACAAATCCTCTATTACTTTTAGCGATTACACTCTTGTTTTTGTTGATTGCCACGGTCATTTGGATTTTTTCATACAAGTATTATGAAAATAAAACAGATTATCATTTGTAATTGTTCTACCACCAGAAAGGAGGTCTTTGATTGAAGTTACCAATAAGCGTCCAAGAGGGCTCACGTACTCCGATTTATCATCAAATCGAAGAACAAATCAAAGCACTCATTGTTTCAGGGCATGTTAGTGCAGGAATGCCGTTGCCGTCTATAAGAGCCTTATCTAAAGATCTTGCTTGCAGTGTAATCACCACAAGACGTGCTTACCAAAATCTAGAGCAGCAGGGTTATATAAAAACAAGCCAAGGCAGAGGTACATTTGTAGCTGAAATAGATGAACGATCTAAGAAAGAAGCAAAAGCAGAAGCTGTATATGAGACGTTTAGACGAGCAATAGAAGTAGGAAGACGGCACAATTATACGGATGAGGAATTAAGAACATTATTAGAAGAAGCTTTAACCGAATAAAGCGATTACAGGGAGGGGTAAGAAATGATTTCGTTGAAAGACATTCATAAAAAGGTAGACCGCAGCTTCGAACTTGGACCAATATCATGTCACATCGAACCAGGCAGTATCGTAGCACTTGTTGGAAATAACGGAGCAGGAAAATCAACTTTATTCCAACTAATGATGGGCTTAGTGAAAAAGGAAGGCGGGGAGATTGAATATCATTTTGATGATAGCAGTCAAAAGGGATGGAAGCAGGCAATTGCTTATGTCCCACAAACACCGCTTATGTATCAAGGATTTACAGTAGCACAATTAGCGGATTTCTTTGAAATGAGTTATCCGGGCTGGAATCGTAATGAGTTTCATAGGCTTACTTCATTATTTGATTTACCCTTAAAAAAACAAGTGGAGAAACTTTCTGGTGGGATGCAGAAAAAAGCGATGCTTTCCTTAACATTGGCGCGAAAGTCGAAGGTTTTATTTTTAGATGAACCACTAGCTGGAGTAGACTTTGAAGGCCAAGAACAAATGAGAGATGAAATGGTTCGTTATATGGAAAGAGCAGACGATCAAACTATTTTATTTGCTACGCACTCAGCTGATGAAATTAGAACGCTTGCTGATTATATAATGTTAATGAAAGATGGCCAGATCCTCAGCCAGTATGAAAAAGATGGCCTGATAGCGTCGTGGAGTCGTATGTGGGTGGCAGCAGACTCATCTGCTGTCAAAAATATTAAAGGAATGGTCTCAGTAACCAGGCAGGGATCGTTAGTAGAATGTGTTACATCAGATGTTCTAACAGTTGAACAAGAATTGAAAGTGGTGGGTGCCTCAGTCACTTCCGTTCAACCGTTAGAGCTAAGAGAAATTTTGCGAATCATTTTAAAAGAAGAAACGAAATCTGTGTAAGGACGTATAACATAAGGACGTTTAGCACAAGGGTCTATAGAAGATTAAAAGAAAGGCGGAAATCAGATGACGCTTAAAATTAATAAGATTACAAAGCGCTTTGGTCATTCTGTGGCGGTTGATCAGCTGTCACTAGAAGTACCTAGCGGAGAAATGTTTGGGATGCTTGGGGCGAATGGGGCCRGAAAAACAACTACCTTCAGAATGATGCTTGGGTTACTTGAACCTTCTGAAGGAGAGATTACGTGGAATGGTCAAAAAATTGATTATTCGAGGACAAATGTAATCGGCTATCTACCTGAGGAAAGAGGGTTATATCCTAAGCTAAAGGTAAGAGACCAACTCATCTATTTAGGTCGCCTTAAAGGGATGGCTAAAAAAGATATTCTAGTAGAAATGAAAAAATGGCTTGAACGTTTTAAAATAACAGATTATGAGTCAAAAAGAATTGAAGAGTTATCAAAAGGGAACCAGCAAAAAATTCAATTCATTGCCTCGGTTATTCATAAGCCTGAACTTCTTATTCTAGACGAACCATTTAGTGGTCTAGATCCTATTAATGCAGAGTTATTAAAAGAAGCGGTTATTGACTTGAAGAGACAAGGGACAACAATTGTATTCTCGAGTCATCGAATGGACCATGTAGAAKAGCTATGCCAGCATTTATGTATTCTCCATCATGGAAGTCCTGTGGTTCAAGGGAATTTAAGAGAAATTAAACAGAGCTTTAGAAATAAGTTCATCGTCATTGAAGGAGAGAGAGCTTTTGATTCTTTGAAAAACCTACCTGGCGTAATTAAATTTAAACAAAAGCAAGAAGGTGTGAGGCTTCAAGTTGAAGATGAGGAAGTAGCGAAGGTGATTTTCTCTCACGTTGCAAAAGAAGGGTATGTGAGGAAGTTCGAGGTAGAAGAACCAAACCTTCAAGACATCTTTATTGAGAAAGTTGGGACAGCATATGCGTAATTTTGGTATCATTCTTGCTCATACATATAAGAATCGATTAATGTCAAAAGCCTTTTTGATCTCTACAGCTATTACACTAGTATTTATGATGTTTATTATTAATATGGACCGAATTTTCATGATGTTTGAAGAGGATGCTGAGAGTAGGGGAGTAGAAGTAGCTTTAGTGGAAGAGAGTGGGGAATGGTTCTTGCCTTTATCTGAACAACTCGAACCACATACTGATCGAATTCAATTAATTGAAACATCTTTAAGTGAAGAAGAGGCTCTAGAAGCAGTTTCAGATGGGGAATATGGTGCCGCATTAGTGGTGCAGGAATCCAATGATGGATTACCTCGAGCTACCTTTTATTCAGATTCACTAGCACAGCAATTTACCCCTATGCAAATTCAAAATGCGCTTCAACATATTAAAGAAACCCAGGTCACTCAAGAGCTTGGTTTGAGCAGTGAGGCATTGGCTGAAATCTATTCCCCGATCTCTTTTAAAACATCGACTGTCAGCGAAACTGCTAGATCAGAGAGGGAGTTGAACCAAGCTAGGTCGTTTGTATATGTATTGCTTTTTGTCATCTATTTCTCTGTGCTAATCTTTGGCAATATGATCGCAACAGAGATTGCAACGGAAAAATCATCACGAGTGATGGAAATTCTCGTATCGAGCGCTTCGCCAGTGGCCCAAATGTTCGGCAAAATAGTGGGAATAGGGTTGTTGGCGCTCACGCAATATGGCCTTATTTTTCTTGTAGCAGTGGGAAGTTCTGTTGTTATCCAAGAGGAGGGTGAAGGCGGCTTCACAATGATTCAAACGTTACTAGGTAAAAGTATTCCGCTAGATCTTATCGGCTATGCTGTATTATTCTTTTTGTTAGGATATCTCCTGTATGCAACACTTGCTGCCA
>NZ_LFEL01000175.1:0-4219 GCF_001037965.1 Bacillus sp. LL01
CAATAATTTTCCATTTTTATTTCACTTGCTTATGTAAGCGTTTAATTTTACACTATTCTTACAATGGTGTAGGAGGTAATGGAATGAACGAATATTTTTTAACGGTTTATGAGGCGAATGGTGAAATGGTTTTTGAGGAGAAGATTGAAGCGGCCGATGACCAAGCAGCACAAGAAGTAGGGAAGAAGAAGTTGGATGAAAAGAACTTTACCAATCACACGCATCGTCTAACTCGCTCTGGTAAATTATTATTATTCCACGTCTAGTCTAATAAGCAAAAGCACAGTTCAATGAACTGTGCTTTTTGCTACCTATTCTACTTGTACACGTAGCTGCTTTCTAAAAACCTCGCGAATCATGTAGGAGACACCGTTTTGCTCATTAGAACGAGTGATCCAGTCTGCAACATGTTTAACCTCATCTGCTGCATTCCCCATTGCCACTCCTAAACCAACTTGTTCAACCATCTCGACATCGTCTGCCTCTATACCTACAGCAACCATTTCTTGAAGAGAAATCCCTAGCTCTTGGCCCACTTGTTGCAAACCATTTAATTTTGAAACCCCTTCTGCTACAATTTCCAGTTTGCCCTCACGTATGGATACAATATTGACTCCACTTACCATTTCATTGAGCTGTTTTAGAGCCGATTGTTGTTCCGCTTCATCAAAAAATTGAACTTGAATTTTCGGTGGGGCAATCGCTTCTTGCATTAAACGATCATAAACTGAGTCAACAAAAGAAACYGGATAAAACAGTGGGTCCCCTACTCCTATCGTCATTTTTGCGATTAATTGATTTTTTTGACGGGTTTTATTGCCAATCGCAAAACTTTCATGCAGCACGCGAATATGACAGTCATATTGCTCTAATAATTCAACAAGCTGTAGGGTCGTGTTCACACTGATCCTTTTTACATATAAAGGATCTTCAGGATCACTTGCCACAAATGCCCCATCATTCGTAATGAGGTATCCATCTAATTTTAATGATTTGGCTATTCTTTTTGCAGAAGAATGAGGTCTTGAAGTAACAAGTGTGACATAGACCCCTTTTTGTCTTACATACTCAATTGCCGCTTTCGTTTGCTTTGAGATCTTAGCGTTAGAACCAATTAATGTTTCATCAATGTTCAGGGCTAGTAATCGGTACGTCATGATGCTTTCCCCCTTTTTCTTTACGACGACACGTCCCATTTCGGTCTGCCTGTCTGTTCTCTAGACTGTATGTATCATGACATCGCATTAGAACTAAAAGTAAATAGACGAATTCCGTTACTTTCGCTATACTTTTTTTAGAGATTCAGTAAAAAGGAGTTCATATGAAGACTTTTGTTCAATTTTACTTAGTTGTTCCAGCCATTTTTATGATTTTAACGAGCCTTCAATTAGAAGGAGATACAATTAACCAGCATGCTATTGCATTGCTCGGTGCAGCATCTGTTGGGTTATTTGCGGGATTTGTGCTGCATATGGCTGTATTAATTGGGAAGAAGATAAAAAAACAAACACCCGGTAACTAAAAAAAACGACAGGCATTTTCAATGCCTGTCGCTTTTGTATTCATTACTTATTATTGACTTTCTGGGTTACCGTAGATCTCTTCAAGTGGTTCTGTGATAATCTTGTTGATATCCCCAATGATGACACTTAGACGTTGTTCTGCTTCCATTAGTTTTGAGATTAGCTCATGTTGCTGAACAAGTTCAAATTGTTGCTGAGCTTGTTGAGCTTCTTCTTCAGAAATCTGAATACCTTGCATTTGCTTTTGTTGAAGCTCTAACTGCAAGTTACGGAAGTTCTCAAGCATCTTTTTCGCGATATCATCCGCTTCAATTTGTTCATGCATTGATTGAAGTGCAGAGAATTCTTCACTTTCAGCAATTGCTTTCTTTAATTCATGAGCCTTATCGTATACATTTGACATTCTATAACGTCCTCCTAAAAAAATAGTCTTTACGACTATAACATGTCTAAACCGACAATTCATCCAATTAGGCGAATTTAAACAATATTTACAGTCTCACTCTCTCATAGTCACTTTACCCAAGAAACAAAACAACTAAACCTTGAATAAAGCCAATCATTCCACCTAATAAAGCCCCTAGATAAGTGATCATTTTAAATTCTCTTTTAGAAATAGTTAATACAAGCTCCTCTAAACGTTCTACAGAGAAAGCCTCCACCTGTTCCCGTACGATTTCTTCAAGATGTAATCTCTCTAACAATCCTTCTAGGTGACTAGCTAATAAATCAGAAGTTGCACCCACCATTTTCGGTACCCATTCAGTTAGCAAACGTTCTTCAAATGAGCCGGTCCACTTATAAAATGGCTGCTCCATCCATTGATAGAGCGGTACATTTCTTTCAATTGAAGACGTGACATATTGAATTATATCTTCTTTATTAAGGTGGACTTCAATCATTGCTACATCTTTTTGCTTTAACTTATGCCATTCCTTGTGCAAAATATCTTCGATCATCCGTTTTGTTCCCGCATCACGCATAAACTTCATCAGTTCTGGCTGTAATTTATCGACCAGTCGCTCATTGCCAAGAAACATTGAAATCATATTTCCAAGTGTGCCTTTATTTAATAAGAAGCGGTCAATCATTTGACTTAATCGTTCTTTTCCTTCCTCGCTACTGAAGAGAGTTTGTCCTCTTTCTAGCAAGAAAGTCGCCACAAGCGGTACACTCTCATCTAACTTCTTACTTATACCAACAGGTAATACTTCTCCAAGTGGTTGGTGACGATTTTCTGCAAAAAATCGATTGTAACTTCTCTCRATGACCTCTTCTGTTTTTTGGACCAATGCTTGCTTAGGTTGGTCCAYTCCTAGTTTTTCTTCTAGTATGTTTGCTACGGTTTGCTCACTGCGGAGCAGCTTTTCTAGCTCAGAACGTAACCACTCATTCATCGCATCCATAAAGGCGGTGCTCTTCAACTTATTTCCAAGTCCTTCTGCTGTTAATAAGTACTGTACAACCATTTGACCAAGTTGAGTTGCAAGCTCTTGGTGTCTTTTAGGGATTAAACCCGGCGTAAAAGGAACCTTCCATTTTCCAATTCGTTTTTCGGTATAAGGTCTAAATAACATTTTAATTGCTAATGAATTGGTGATGCCACCAATAACAGCTCCAATAACCATCATAAATCCAATAAACCATGCAGTATGCAACTAGTGTCACCCTTTCTGTGAATCACCCTATAGGCACATATCACATAGTATACGATATCAAGCTCCGTGTTCGCTAGTTCAAGATTTGCTTTAAACCGGATATTTGTCTCTTTCTTTTGATTAAGAAAAAAGGAGGAAACTGCGATGAAAATCGTTAGTCTATCGTATGATAACTGGGAAAAGTATCGTCGTCCACTTATTCGTTTTTCAAAAAGATATGATAAATCACCTCGACAAAGCGTCTATTCATGGATCTTCCAATTGAAAAAACATCATATTGAGGATGCTGGTACTTCTATTAAAATCGCTCTTTGGGAAGGTAAAATTATTGCCTGCTCGGTTGTCTCACATTATGGTTCGGAGTTATCTAGTATGCTTATCTCTCCTAAATATAAACAAACTCACTTGTTAACAAACTTAACAGAGGCAACACTGCAAGACTTAGGTGTATTGTATAGACGAATTCGCTATAATGATGAAGCAGGAATCAAAATGGCTCTGCAAGCTCGACTCGTCTGTTTTTCTTATTTAGAGGATCGTGATGGGCAGGTGTATCTATGGTTTGGCGGTGGCCATTGGCATTCCGATGATATTTCTGAAAAGGAAGCCTAACACAATAAACCCTGGCGTGATATAGTAAATGTAATCGCTTTAGTACAGTCGTATCAGGGAGGTTTTTTAAATGATTTCTCATTTTCAATGGAAAGAAATTCGTAATAATTTAGTTAGACGTGAATGGGCCTTTTCCTTTTTCCATCGAGGTCTTTATCATACGGGATCTTATCATAAAGACGGAACGATTGAGTGGAGTCATCCCATTCCCTCAGATGAAAAGAAAAAAGAGCTTGAGCCTAAAATACATGATTTAATGCTTTATCATGTATATGAAGAACATTAATGCATAGATTGTTTACTCCTAATCCATCCTAATTAAAAAGGAGGGATGAGCGATGTCAGACAAGAAAAAAGAATCATGTAATGAAGGACGCGACGAATTTTTTATGGATATCGATCGGATGATTAATGAGGGGCTTAGTG
>NZ_LFEL01000176.1:0-4215 GCF_001037965.1 Bacillus sp. LL01
CCATACGAATGCACAACCTCCAAAACAGCTCCAGGATGTCCTAATGAAGTGATGACAATAGGCGGTTGGTATTTCTTGATTAGTTCAAGATCGCCTTCTAGTCGTTTATTCGAGGAATGAGCGATAAAGTTAACAGCCCACGGCGCTGCTTGTTTGCCTGTTTCTTCTTGAAAGGCATTTAATTGTTGCTTAATGTCTAGTATCCACTCTTCCAATAAGTCTGAGGTTCGTGCATTCAATAAAGGGAACGAGCCGATGATCCCTTTTTTACAAGACTGGATCACAAGAGCAGGGCTTGATACTAAAAACATCGGAGCCGCAATAACTGGTATTGAGACGCTATCCATTATTTCTTTCCACTTTTCATTCATTTAACTTCCTCCTATATTGCTCATTTTTAATAATTAGGCAAGCTTTATTGGGTACGTAGCGATGTTTTTAATACTTTTCCACTCGCATTTCGAGGTAAACGATCAATAAATTCTACTTCTTTAGGTAGCTTATAAGTAGCTAGTTTCTTCTTACAGAACTGTAAGATCGCCTCTTCTTCAACATCGGCCCCTTCTTTTAGGACAACATAAGCTTTTGGCACTTCTCCTAGCACTTTATCCGGCACACCTACAATCGCAGCTTCTAGTAACTCCGGGATCTCATAGAGGACTTCCTCAATTTCAACAGGATACACCTTTTCCCCACCTCGGATAATCATATCTTTCTTTCGATCAACGATATAGAGGAGACCATCCTCATCAAATCGTCCAAGATCACCGCTGTAGAGCCATCCATCTTTTAAGGCTACATTCGTTGCTTCCTCATTTTTTAAGTACCCTTTCATCACTTGCGGACCTTTTACAATTATTTCTCCAACTTCACCCACTGGTACTGATTCACCAAATTCATCGACGACACGAATCTCCGTCTGAGGCAGAACTTCGCCTACAGACCCTACCTTATCCAGGGCATAGTGATCTTTTAATGTAGTGGCAGCCGGGGAGTTTTCCGTTTGACCATATAAATTCTGTACTTTTATGTTCGGATACAGCGCTTTTACTTTTTTGACTAACTCATAAGGCATAGGCGCTGCCCCGTATGTGAATAATCGCAAGTTTGATAGATCTAATGTAGACATCTTAGGGGTGTTTAATAGGATGCTGTACATGGCTGGGACTCCAAAGAAAATCGTTACTTTTTCTTCTTCCATCGTTTGAAGTGTTTGCTCAGGTGAAAAGGCTTCTTCAATAATGATTGTTCCACCTGCGTAGATAACAGGTAAACTAAATACATTACTAGCAGCACAGTGGAAAAGTGGGGCTACAATATGCATGCGATCGTCACTTGTAATCTCCATCGCTTCGATCCATATTTTTGTAGATGCTTCAATATTAGACGCAGATAACATTACCCCTTTTGGCTTACCGGTTGTTCCAGATGTATAAAAGACAACCGCTGTATCATTGCCTTGATTATCTTTCTTTTCAACCGGAAGTTCCGGTCCATTTATCACATCTTCTAACGTATTCTCTTTTTCACCAACTACTAGCAGATCATCCATGTTGTTAATCGTTTCTTGTAATTCCTCTATTACCGTTTGAAAACGCTCATCATAAATGAGAGCTTTCGCTTCTGAGTGCGTAAAGATGTAATTAATCTCATTTGCCGTCAATTTATTGTTAACTGGTAAGATCGTGAAACCACCAATTTGACAAGCATAATAGCAAACTAAAAAATAATCAGAGTTATGTAAGTAAACAGCAATGATATCATCCTTTTGATACCCTTTGGCTTGGAAGTATCCTGCTACATTTTGAGCTTGTTGATAGAATTCGGCGTATGTTGTATGTCGTTTGTTATAGGTTGTAATCACTTTTGATGGGTTCTGTTCTGCACATAACGCTAATTTTTCTGAGATCATCATATTTTTTAACCCTCCTAAAATCATGTAAGCGCTTTAGTTGATTTGTTCACCTTGCTTTTTACCTACCTTAAAATMAGTATGCTTCCAATCACCCGACATTATTTTTGTAATTTTCTTACTATTAACTCTATAAATCCTCATTATAAAGCCCTACTGCTGAATGTCAATACTTTTGAACCACGTATAATTCTTAAACATATTAAAAACGATATCAAAAAAACACTATCCTTAAAGAGAATAGTGCTTAGTTTAATCAGTTAATAACTCACTTCAACAATTTGCTTCAAATTATCAAACATCATGCTCCAGCCTTGTTCAGTTTGGAGGTTGTATTCGTGTAAGGCTTTTTCAATATCCTTTTCGGTCCATTCGGGTTCATGGGGAACGATGATTTCATGGATGAATGTCATGAGGCAATTATTTTCCTGTTCGGTAAATGTGACTTGAATCGTATCTTCGCTTTCACTAAATTGTGGMATCTTAAACGTGAAGACAAGCGTTGATGGACGTTCGATTTTAACGTAAGAACCGATTCCTCTGTAGTCTGTGCCCTCTCTGTGATCAATGATCTCCCATGTACCACCTTCAACTAGCTTATTCGTGGCTGACTTGTTGGTTTCTTCGGTTGTAAACAACCATTTTCTCATAACATCAGGATTCAGCCATGCATCGAACACCCTTTCCACAGGTGCTTGAATCAATCTCGTCATTTCTACCATCGTTGCTGAATAATTGCTCATTCRCCTCACCCTTTCAAGCTATGTAGTATGTTTTCTTCTACCTATACCCTAATTTCCTTTACCCAATTGCGTAATTTCTCTTTTTTTGAAATTCATGTTTATTCAGAAAATTGGAGTGGTATGAGTGTGAGTGAGCCAGATATAGCTATTAAGCAGATATCTGAGATCAAGATAATGGGAGTGTTTGAAGAATGGAAGACTTTTACCCTTCAAGAATAAGCGAGAAACCGCAGATCATGAAGCGTAAGGACCCTGTGATTCATACCGACCGAAAGCATGATCACGAGGCTCCACTCACGAAAGACCAGCTTGATTTCTATGAGGAGAATGGATTTTTACAAATTGAAAACCTCTTCTCGGATGAGGAAGTGGCTGCTATGCAAAAAGCGATATTCGAATTACAGGAATCAAATAGCGGCGTACAATCTGAGAAAATGATTCGTGAGCCTAATAGCAATGAAATCCGATCGATTTTTGCAGTGGATCAAGATGACGATTACTTCAAGGAAATTGCAGCTGATCAGCGCTTACTTGATATCGTCAATCATCTACTCGGAAGTGACGTATATGTCCATCAATCCCGTATAAACTATAAGCCAGGATTTTCAGGTAAGGAGTTTAATTGGCATTCGGATTTTGAGACGTGGCATACAGAAGACAGGATGCCTAGAATGCGTGCATTAAGCATGTCGATTGCCCTATCAGACAACTATGTACACAACGGACCACTGATGCTCGTACCAGGTTCTCATAAGTATTATGTGAGTTGTGTAGGCGCAACACCTGAAGACAATTACAAAGAATCATTGAAAACTCAAAAAGTGGGTGTCCCAGATAATGATAGCTTAAAGTGGTTAGTCGACCAAGGTGGCGGTCTATCTGTTGCGACTGGAAAAGCAGGAACCATTACCATTTTTGAATCGAACACAATGCATGCTTCAACAAGCAATATGACCCCGTACCCACGTAACAATTTGTTCATGGTGTACAACAGTGTCGAAAATAAACTCGTTGAACCATTTGCAGGTGCAGGAGAACGACCAGAATACATCGCTGTTCGCAAAACAACCGAACCACTCGGAAAAGAAAAAATACTTAAGTAAGAATGAAGAATTATTCATAAGAGAAGGCCATTCAGTTTGAGCTGAGTGGCCTTTATCTATTTTCTATTTCAACAATCCTACCATCTTCAATCCGTGCACAATCCCATCTTCATCAACTGCTTTTGTCACGTATTTGGCTACTTCTTTCGTTTCTTCATGAGCATTGCCCATCGCTACACCATGTGYAACAGTTGAGAGCATCTCGATATCGTTTAACCCATCACCAAATGCATAGACATTTTCCGGCTTAATGTTTAATTTAGCAATCATCATCTCAATGCCCTTTGCTTTTGAGCCGCCATTTGGCAAGATATCGACTGAAAGCGGGTGCCAACGGATGAAATCAAATGCTTCAAACTTTTGCTCGTAACGTGTTTCTTCACCACGCTCGCAGAATATAAGCGTTTGATAAATCTCTTCCATTTTAAAATACTCGGGATCATGTGTTGGGAAGGCT
>NZ_LFEL01000177.1:0-4212 GCF_001037965.1 Bacillus sp. LL01
TGCTCCCCTTGCCATTTTGGGTACACCGGACCMTGATGCCGGTCGTGTAGTWGGCGGCATTGAAATACCTGGAATGCTTAGTTGGTTAGCAACCGGGACAACAGATGGCGTTGTTCAAGGGTTAAATGATTTCCCTCAGGATGAGTGGCCCCCACTTTTTGTCCACACCTTATTCAATCTAATGGTAGGAATCGGTACAGCGCTTCTTGGATTGGCTGCCCTTTACTGGGTCATATGGTTTTTGGGACGAAAGAAACAAAAGCCGTATCCTAAATGGCTATTAGGTGCGCTTGTTCTTGGTGGACCCCTTGCTATGATGGGGGTTGAGACAGGCTGGATTTTCAGCTGTACCGGTAGGCAACCGTGGACAATATTTGGTATTCAACGTACTTCAGAAGCGGCTACAAACTCCGGAAACCTCGGTATGCTCTTCTTTTTATTTCTAACTCTTTATATTAGCTTGCTTGTCTTAACGGGACTTGTTATGCATTACTATTTCAAACGTAATCCGGTTACCCATGAACTTGAACAACCTTTATCAACTACGTAGTTTTCACTTCAAAAAGAAAGGGGATCAAACATAAAAATGGAGAACGTCTATATTGCCATTATCATTTTGTGGATCTTCTTATTCGTCTACGCCATTGCAGGCTCGATCGATTTTGGAGCAGGCTTTTGGGCAATGTTCTATCGAAAACGAACGGACACAAAAGCAGCCAGCATTGCGAATCGTTACTTATCCCCTTCATGGGAAGTGACTAATGTTTTTTTAGTGTTACTCGTTGTCGCGCTTGTTGGTTTCTTTCCTGGTGCGGCTTCCTCTCTAGGAACAATTTTAATTGTCCCCTTTTGTCTCGTCTTAATTTTATTGACAATCAGAAGTGCATTTATGGTGTACTCCTATTCAGTTCAAAAATACACGAATATGCTTGTGATTATTTCTGGAGTGACCGGGCTTTTAATACCCGCCCTTCTTGTCAGCATTTTACCTGCAGCAATAGGAGGTTTTGTTGAAACGGTTGGCGACCGGCAATATATATTAGTGAATCACCTTTTCACAAGTCCAACATTCTACACCCATATCGGCTTCGGAATAAGTACAGAGCTTTTCTTATCTTCTCTCCTTTTAAGTGATTATGYGCGAGAGGCCAATTCTGAAGAAACCTATCATGTCTACCGTAAAAATGCGATTGTTCTAGGACCGATAACGTTAGCGTTCGCCGTTGCTGCTATTTTCACCTTGATCCCTGAAGCTTTTTGGATGTTTGAAAACATGGCAAATGAATGGCTTTGGTTCACTTTATCTCTACTTGCCTTTACCATTGGCTATAGTGCCTTATGGTGGCCTTCTAAAAAAGTAAGTATCGGGCAACCACGAGTAGCTGTTCTATTGATTGCTCTCCAATTTGGTTTAGCCAGCTTTGCCTATGGTTCTGCCCATATGCCTTATTTCTTATATCCAGACGTAACCATTTATGATGCCTTTACAAACGATACCATGTTTCAGTTGTTGCTAATCGGATATGGAGTTGGTATGGCGGTTCTAGTTCCAATTTTTATTTTCTTTTGGAGATTATTTATGAAAGATAAACGTTATTTAAAGCAAGAAGAATCTCATTAACAGATAAAAAAGAAGGATCAAATGATCCTTCTTTTTTAATGATCTATTTTAAATGTCTTAACAAGTTGTTGTAGTTCTTCAGCCATTGTAGTTAATGCATGGGCCGATGAGGTTACCTCTTCCATTGACGCTAATTTCTCTTCTGCCGAGGCACTGACGGTGGAAGTGTGTTCAGCTGATTCTTTGGCAATGCTCGTCATGTTATTGACCGAGTCAGAAACGACAGATGACTTCTCAGCCATTGCTTGAGCTGTTCAATTCACCTGTTCTATTTGCTCATTCATCGACTCAATTGCTTCACTAATCGCCGTAAACTTTTCATCCGTTTTATTTGCTGTTTCAAGTCCAACACGCACTTCTTCCTTTACAAGGTCCATCATGGATACTGAAAGCTTCGTTTCTTTTTGCATGGCTGAAATTAAATCATTGATTTGCAGCGTGCTATTTGAAGACTGTTCAGCTAATTTTTTCACCTCATCTGCTACGACAGCAAATCCTCTCCCATGCTCACCTGCTCTTGCTGCTTCTATCGCTGCATTTAAGGCAAGAAAATTTGTTTGATCAGCAATGCTACGAATGACATCTAAAATACAACTAGCTATCAACTTTTGACCTACTGAACCTCTCCCCATCTACTTCACCCGCCTTATATATTTGCAATTTTTGACGAATTCCATCGATTGCAAATATATCTCACCATAATATCTCTAAAAAAAGACACAAAACATTACCTTTTATACCGGCAATAAAGACCTATTAAATAGAAAAAACCAAGAAGAAACACTTTACTTCTTGGTCATTTATACTAGTTATCTGTTAACTTCATAAATTCATCCACATCGGCTAAGACAACATTAATTGCTTCTTGCCAGAATGTCTTAGTTGATAAATCTACWTGTAAGTGTTTTTCAGCTAATTCTTCAACACTCATACTCGCTGTGTCTTCGAGCAGAGAGATATAATCATCTTCAAATGAACGACCCACTTCAAGAGCACGCTTATAAATTCCCATACTAAATAGGTAACCAAACGTATAAGGGAAAYTATAGAAAGGGACACCAGTAATATGAAAATGAAGTTTTGAAGCCCAGAAAGTTGGTGAATAGGTTTCTAGTTGATTTCCATACGCCTCGCGCTGTGCTTCTTCCATTAGTTGATTTAACTCACCTGTTGAAACGAGCTTTTCTTTACGAGCCTCGTAAAAGCGAGTTTCAAAGAGAAATCGAGCATGAATGTTCATAAAGAAAGCAAGTGCTCGGTTCACTTTATTTTCAAGTAAAGCAAGTTTCACCTCTGCATCTTCGGCCTCACTTACCAGTGCATCCGCTACAATCGTTTCTGCAAAAGTTGAGGCTGTTTCTGCAACATTCATCGCATAACGTTGGGCAAAAGGTTGTTTTTCTTTTAAGCAGTGACTATGGTAAGCATGACCTAATTCATGCGCCAGGGTAGCAACATTGGCCATTGTCCCATCATACGTCATGAAAATGCGTGATTGCTTTGATAATCCAAACGAGGTGCAGAAACCACCAGGACGTTTACCAGCACGATCCTCAGCCTCTACCCAGCCATCACGAAGAGCCCCTTCTGTGAATCTAGCAAGCTTTGGACTAAATTCATTAAAATGCTTAATGATTAAATCACAAGCTGCATCATATGAAATCGTAGCATCTTCCCCTGTTGGAAGAGGAGCATGAACATCGTGAAGCGCAAGTTTTTTCACACCTAGTAATTGTGCCTTGCGGTCCATAAATTCATAAAAGCGAGGTTTATTCTCTGTAATAGCCTCCCACATTGCTGAAAGTGTTTTCTCACTCATTCGGTTTATAGCAAGTGGCTCTTTTAACACATCATCCCATCCACGTGCTTCGTACAGCTTTAATCGGTAACCAGCTAAATGATTGAGCGTCGATGTAAATAACGGTGCTTCCTTTTGCCATGCTTCTTCAGATACAACAGATGCTTGTTCCCGAGTCTCTCGATTAGAGCTATTGAGACGATTTTGAAGCTGTCCTGCTGAAAGAAGCTTTGTTTCTCCATTCTCCTCAAAAGGGATTTGCATACGACCTACTGCCTGGTTATACACTGCCCCCCATGCATGATAACCATCAATTGCTAGTGCAGCAGCAAGCTTTTCTTCAGCGGGATTTAATTTGTCATCTGCTGCATCCTTTCTTTCTTTTAAATTAAAGCGAACCTCTTTTAATGATTCGGTTTCAATTAACGTGCTCCATTCATCAGGAGTGAGRGCCACAAGTTTTTCTTCAAGACCTACCACAAGATTTTGGACAGCTGTAAATTGTTCTTGTACCTTCCCCTGCCATAATGTAGCCTGTTCATCTTTTACATTTTGAGCAGTTAAACAACTAATAAATGCTCCCGATTCTCTCGTATGCTGCATCACCTCTTGAAGATTATGAATAACTGTTTCAAGTTCTCTTAATGATAGAGACTGATTTAATCTTTGAGTAAGCTCTTTTAAGATTTGATCTGTATTCTGAACAAATGAATGAAGCTCCTCAGATGTACTCCCACCTTTAAAAAACGATTCTAAATCCCAATTCTGTGGATAACTCATATGTATATTCCTC
>NZ_LFEL01000178.1:0-4208 GCF_001037965.1 Bacillus sp. LL01
CCCTTCGAACAAGGAAACCATTCCTTCTCTACTTCCAGCAGGAGAATAAACATTATTTGGAGCAAATGCATTTAAATCTTCCCTTGACCGAATATTTTTCAAGTGAACATGAGCGATATATGGCTCTAATAGTTTAAATCCTAAAATAGGATCTGCTCCTGACTCCCAAATATGAAGTGCATCATAATTTATTTTAAAGGATGGATGATTAACTTCATCGATGAGCCTTAACGTAGATTCAAGGTTATCTGCTAATGTGTTAGGATGCGTTTCTATAAGTAATAGTTGACCCTTGTTCTCTAATCTTTCACAAATTAAGCGAAGTTGGTCTACTATATGCTTCCTCTCGTCCTCAAAGAGATCCCTACTTGCTTTCGCTCCGGCAAATATTCTTAACTTATTTGTATTCAATTCGGTAAGAAGTGAGGAGCATTGATCAACCATAGACTTCGTTTCTTCACGATTCAGATCTAAAGGTAAATAGTCACTTAGCATGCTAATGTTTAAGTTCATAGATTTTAACAGATTAAGATTTTCAAGAGGTGTTTTTCTAGCGTGAACGCCCCATAATTCAATACCATCAAATCCTTTTAAATGAGCCCATTGTGCGATTTGCTCTAAAGATTGTAAATGATGTCTAAAGGTAATGGTGCATAATGATAAGTTCATAAAAACCTCCCTATTTTGTTATAACCACTTGGATGTCCGACGTATTCTCTTGTTCACACCACTTATCAAAATAGCATTTCAACCCTAATTTGATTGAACTTTCTCGATCTAGCTGCTCATCGATTTGTTGAATAACAGCTTTTTTATGCTCCTCTTTTCCCGTCATAGCTAATTTCATCGCCCGGTACTGAAGAGTTGTGTAACCCTTAACCAACCTCTCAATTTCATCACACCACTCATCAAACTCATCTTCTGTAAAACGAAGTTCTTTCCAGAAATAAGCAAAAGCATGTTCATAGGCATACTTTCTAATCGCAAGTACCGGTATTTGTTTCAGCGCTTCTGCTAACTGAGGAAGGCGATGTGATTCCGACCCCTCAGTATAGGCAAGGACGATTTTTTGTATGGCTTCGGTCATTGGGTAAGCATTTAGTTTTAAGCATGTTCTAAAATAGGCTTCAATTGTTTCATTTGTTGGAGCAACTAACCCTCTTTCATCAAAATAATATCCTCCAGCTACGGATGGCTGCATAACCGCTTCGACAATTTGCTCTTTTGGTAGCACCCCTTCCCACCGAAAGTCAGGGTCAAACATCATCCATTCATTAGAATTCTCTGTGTTATCTAGCATCACATAATGAGGAAACGGACGCTGGTGAAACTTATTTTCACGTTCAGGTAAAATCGATAAATCCAACATCACCATCACATGACGATCTGTTGGTTTCGTTTCCATTAAATGAAGAAAGGTTTCTAAATTTCTTTCCTTAGAGTCATCTTCTTTATACCAACGGTGAAGTTTAATCCCATATAAATGTTCATACCATTTACAAAAGAAATCATGATCGATAACTTCAGAGTGATAAGAAAGAACATAGTTTTCGAGTATGTCAAAATCAGCATCCCATACACCAAAATAATAAGGTCTATGATCAAGCCCCTCTGTTTTTTTAATTACCTCACATACGCAACTAACAAAACAATGCACTTTAATCACCAAACTCACCAACTGATAAGTGTGTATTTGATTGTTCACAAATATATGTAGCTAGATTTGACACCTTATAAAAATCGTTCGGCGAAAGCTGTTCATCGGATATTTCGATTCCATAGTCGACCTCAAGGTGGAGAATAAGTTGTAAGATCATAATTGAGTCCATACATAGATCTTCATTTAACCTCGCATCTTCATTAAAAGAAGCAAGTGTTGGTAGGTTAAGATCTTTTTGCATGATAGTATAGAGAGTTTTAACAGCTTCATCTTGTGTCATCTATATATGCCTCCCAATTGTTTGCGGTTTACTTTTCCATTTGCCATCCTTTCTATTTTCTCTACTTGTATCCATTCAATCGGCACTTGATAAGGTGCCAGTTTCTTTTTGCACCAGGCTCTTAGCACCGACGGCTCTATAGGCTCTTCACTAATATAATTGGCGCATACACGCTMTAGAGCATAAGGATCCACTTTTTTATAAACGACAACATCACAAATTCCTTTATAAGAACGAATCACATTTTCAATTTCGTGCGGATACACATTCAAACCAGCCACATTAATCATGTCATCCATTCTTTCTACAAAATGAAGGTTACCTTGCTCATCAAAATACCCCATATCCTTTGTATGAATTATCTGTTCGGAAGTATAGAGGATAATTTCCCTTGGTTCATCTTTACTTCCGCCACTTTCAATAGAGATATGAGAAAGTGGACGTCCAATTTCTTCTGGTTTGTCTAAATTTGCATTTATACTTACACACCCCGCTTCAGAGCAGCCGTATTGTTGAAGGACTCGACCTGATACTTCCTTTAAAGACTTTAACCACGCTTCAGGCATCTTTGTTCCCGATGACATTACCGCGTAAAAACGATCGTTTCTTGATAGAAGCATTAAGAGAGTATAAAGGAGAGTAGGGGCTGCATACAGCAAATGAATAGGAAATTCCTTCAATTTCTTTAGTATGTATTTTGGGTTGAGATTGGTAATGATAACAGGAGTAGAACCTCTTTTCATTGCTGCTAGTACTCCACTTATCAAGCCGTATGAATGATTAATTGGGCACGCAACAATTGAAGTAGTTACCATATTAATGTTAAGACGCACATTGTAGTTATTCAATTCCTCTTCAATGGAACTCCAAGTCCTTTCGATACACTTTGGATCACCAGTTGTACCTGAGCTCAATTGAACCAATACAGCTCTCTTTTCTTCCGCTTTTCGATTCAAAATCACAGGATCATCTACCTGTTGATAAAAGAGATAATGACAATCTGTTTTAATAGCTATCCTTACCGCACCCTCAAGGGGCGTAGTAGCGTGAAGCGGGACAATTGATCCGCCTTTTTCTCTAATATATAAGCACAATGCCAACAGTATAAATGCATCATCATGACATACCGCAATTCTTTTTTTCTTGCATTCTCGCAAGGTCTGCTGTTGTTCAAAACTCGCAAAATGATCTTCCAAGTCATCGTATGAATAATACTGATCATTAACAATTATCATATTTAGCCCCCTTTTTCTTTTAGGCCTTCTATTAAGGAATTGGAAACGAGGTGACGAAACTCTTCGTTACCCTTATTTAGTTTCTTGGTTAATAAAGACTCGACATATATAGATTCATTTGTATAGTTAAGTAATTTCGCTCTCGATTTAAGTGAAGGGAAATTTTTCAAATGTGTACCTAATGCTTCATTAACTTGTTGCCAGAAATCTTTCTCTTTATAAATCCCCACCTCATCAAGCACATAAGAAATCTCCGCAAGATTAAAAACAAATAATGTATCCATGACCAATTCCCTTAATGCTTCTACTGAGGACATCCAATAAAATTGATTCTTGCTCGCATTCGCATAAGAGGGATGAATATTTWTAAAATCAGGTAAAAACTCTCTAGTATCGAGATAAGACTCCACATATTCTACGCTTTCGTGAAAGTCACGTAACGCCACTCGCTTTGGCCATCCATTTTCATGAATTAATATCATATTTTGACCATGGGCTTCTAGGGCTATCCCGTGCTTTAAAAGCAAGTGCCAAACAGGTATGACAGCCACTTTTATTAATTGTGCAACCCACTGACTGACTCCGTAAGCCTCGATCCACTTCCACCCAAAAGGTTGACCGTCTCTTTCTATAAGCATGAGAGCATTAAAAGGGATTGCTTCTTCTGTCTCACGAAGATAACCGTGAATATCTTCTCTCCAAATAGCAGCTAACTGACCTTCTATCTTACTTGCCTTTATCGGGTCTTTAGGCTCATATACCATACCAGCATGTTCTGCTAGTATGACTAGCCTCTTATCATTAATTAAAAAATCATCTGAACCCACAACAGCTTTTAACCAAGCAGATATCTCAGGAGCTGCGCATACAGATTGTGGGGCAAGCGTGCGCCTGGATGAGGTATGTACTAGATTCATTGCTAGCTTAAGTGATGACTTCTCTTGTGTGGTTTGATTCATAAGAGTACGAACAGATTGAGTGGCAGTATAGAGGTCTCCGAATTCACCTAATAGTAGAATGTCTCGACTTTCTA
>NZ_LFEL01000179.1:0-4194 GCF_001037965.1 Bacillus sp. LL01
GAGAGCGTCATCAACACTTGCTCGACCCCTTGTTGGTCAACAAGCTGTTGATACAATTGATCCGCTTTTTCTTTTGAGAGCTTTGGTACCACTTTTAAAACAGCACGATCCTCTACGATCCGTGTAATCGCCCGCTCTCCTAATGTATCAACAATGGCTTCAGCTGTTTTTTTGCCGATCCCAGGAAAACGATCACTTGCTAAATATAGAATAATCCCGCTTTTTGTTTGTGGCAGATCACGCCTGAATTGATCAATTTGGTACTGCTTTCCGAATCGAGGGTGCTCTATTACGGTTCCAAAAAATAAAAAGGTCTCGGCTACATCTAGCTGAGGGAGGATCCCTACTACCGCTATTTTTTTATCTTTTAATTCCTCATTTGTCTCATCGACACGTACTAGGGCAACTGTGTACGCATTTTCTTCATTACGAAATACAAGGTGCAATACCTCACCTTTAATATAGCCTCGCTCTATTCCATTCTCTTCTGCAAGAGTTAGCTGTTCATCCGTCATCATTTATCACCCTTATTGCAAGGCTTGTTCTACCGTCTTCTTACCATTTGCTGCAAGCGCATGATCTGGTTGGATACGTAATGCCTCTTCAAACGCCCCAAGCGCTTTTTTTGCTTCTTCTTTGTATGCATACGCTACGCCAAGATTAAAATACGCATCCGCATGATTAGGCGCATCTTCTACAACTCGTTCAAGTTCGTTTACAGCTTCGTCAATTTGTTCAGTTTGTGCCAAGCATAATCCATATTGGAAGCGAGCATCAATATCTGCATCATTTAGCTCTACCGCCCGTTTAAAATTAGCCATTGCGTGTGGAAGGGCTCCAAGCTGGTAATAACTCATACCAAGCATAAAAAACACATCCGCTTCTTCTAGCTTATGAACAAGTGCTTGCTTAAACATTTTCGCCGCTTCTTCAAATTGATCCTGCTTAAAATAAATTGTTCCTGCTCCGTAATAAGCTGTACCCGCCTCTTCATCAAGAGCAATCGCTTTATCAAAGAAAATTAGCGCTCGCTCRTTCTCATCGACTGCTCCGAGTAAATTGCCAAAGTTAATAAACGCTGTAGCGTCTTTGGGGTTTTCTTCAATTGCTGCATTAAAGGCTTTAGCTGCCTCCTCATAATTTTGCTCATTCATATAGGCAATTCCTTTTTCATTCCAACTCATGCTTGCACGTCCTCTCCATACCTTTTCATTGCATTTATTATCTCACTCTTACACACAGAGAAAAAGGGAAAATACCAATTAGGCATTTTCCCACTTTTTAATCACGCGATCGATCGTTCCCCCGCCCATGCAGACGTCTCCATCGTAAAAGACAACTGCTTGTCCTGGAGTGATGGCACGTTCTGGCTCGTCAAACTTCACAAGGACGCTTCCATCACTTTTAGGAATAACCGTAACCCCTTGGTCTTCTTGACGGTAACGGAATTTAGCAGTACAACGAAATTCTTCAGTCGGGTGATTYGATGAAATCCAATTCATCTTAATCGCCTCTAGCCCTTCTGAATAAAGGCCTTTATGATGGAACCCTTGTCCAACTAGTAATACATTACGCTCAAGGTCTTTATCAATAACAAACCAAGGCTCTCCAGCTCCACCAATTCCAAGACCTTGACGTTGGCCCAATGTGTAATACATTAACCCGTCATGCTTGCCTTTCACTTCGCCATCAAGTGTCTGCATCTCACCTGGTTGCGCTGGTAAAAACTCACTGAGAAAGTCTTTAAAGTTACGCTCCCCAATAAAGCAGATCCCTGTGCTATCTTTTTTCTTTGCCGTAGCAAGATCAGCTGCGAGTGCCTTTTCTCGGACTTCTTTTTTCGGCATATGGCCAATTGGAAACATCGTTTTCGAAAGTTGCTGCTGAGATAAGGCATTGAGGAAGTAGGTTTGATCCTTATTGTTATCGATTCCACGTAACAATTTGAATTCACCATCTACTTCTTCAACACGTGCGTAATGCCCAGTTGCGACATAATCAGCACCTAGAGCCATCGCATGATTTAAAAATGCTTTAAACTTAATTTCTTTGTTGCACATCACATCTGGGTTTGGCGTGCGACCTGCTTTATATTCTTCAAGGAAATAAGTGAACACTTTATCCCAATATTGCTTTTCAAAATTAACGGCATAATATGGAATGCCAATTTGATTACATACACGGATTACATCCTCATAATCCTCTGTAGCTGTACAGAAACCACTTTCATCTGTATCATCCCAGTTTTTCATGAAGATCCCGATTACATCATAGCCTTGTTCTTTTAAAACAAGAGCTGTCACAGATGAATCAACTCCACCACTCATCCCGACAACGACCTTTGTATCTTCTGGTCTTTTCTTCATCTTTTCCACCACCTAATGCTCCTAGCTTATGAATGCTTGTTGATCTTGGAGCCTCTTCACAATTTTCGCTATTTCGTTTGCAGCATAGTCTATTTCCTCGTCTGTGTTGGTTATACCGAAGCTAAAACGCACAGCGGAGTTGACTCGCTCCTGACCTTTCTCCCCGTACATAGCCTGCAACACATGTGATGGCTCTAGCGAACCTGCTGTACATGCGGAGCCACTTGAGGCTGCAATCTCTGCCATATCAAGTGCAACGAGCAGTGCCTCTACTTGAATTCCTGGAAAACTCACATTTAAAATATGCGGCAAACGATCAATTTGGTCTCCATTAATCACAAAGCTTATATTCATGTTTGTAAATGTATCAAAAAAGACACGTGAATAGCGAAGATAACGCTCACGTTTTTCGCTGGCAGTTTCTAGCGTTAGTTCCAACGCTTTACTAAAGCCAACAATAGCTGCTACATTTTCCGTACCAGCTCTTCGCTTACGCTCTTGTTCTCCCCCAAATAATAACGGTTTTAAGGTGATTCCTTTTTTCGTATATAAAAGGCCAATTCCTTTTGGACCATTGATTTTGTGAGCGGATAAGGACACCATATCTACAGGAAGTTTATCAAGCTGYAATTCCACAGAACCGCAAGCTTGAACCGCATCTGTATGAAACACAGCTTGATGATCACGTAACAATTCACCAATTTCAACAATTGGCTGAATCGTTCCTACTTCATTGTTTCCATACATAATCGTTACAAGAATCGTATCCTCACGCAGTGCACTCTCAACTGCTGCCGGATGAACTTTCCCTGCCTCATCAACTGGTAAATACGTCACTTCAAAACCACGTTGTTCTAATTCCATGCAAGCGTGTCCGACCGCATGATGCTCAATCATTGTTGTAATAATATGTTTTCCTTTAGCTTCATGCCCAGTAGCATAGCCTAGAATCGCCATATTATCAGCTTCCGTTCCCCCACTCGTAATCGTAAGCTGATTCGCCTTAGTATGAAGAAGTTCAGCCATTGTTTGGCGGGCTTCATCAACTGCTTGACGTGCAGCACGTCCGATATGATGAATGCTTGACGGATTTCCAAAATGCTCATAATAATACGGCAACATCGCATCAACCACACGAGGGTCGATAGGCGACGTTGCTGCATGGTCAAGATAGATAGACTCCATCGTTGATCACCTTCTTTATTTGTTAAATGTAGAACATATAATATTCTTGTTTGCCTTTGTCTTCATAATTCGCCAGATCATCCAATGTCGTGTTATCAAGTACATCTTTTACTGCATCACGAATTTTAATCCATAGATCACGTTTTGCTGGCTCCTCATCATCCATGACCTCAACAGGACTAATCGGCCCTTCTAGCACGCGAATAATGTCTCCGGCTGTAATCTCTTTTGCATCCTTTGAAAGCATATAGCCRCCATACGCCCCACGTACACTTTTCACTAACATTGCATTTCGAAGCGGCGAAATAAGCTGCTCAAGATAATGCTCAGATAAGTTATATTCCTTTGCTATTGACTTTAATGAAACCGGACCTTCACCTGATTTTTTAGCTAATGCCATCATGATGGTGAGTCCGTAGCGTCCCTTGGTTGAAATTTTCATTTCTTGACCCTCTTTCTATCAAAATATCGACGATTCGCTGACATTGTGGCATCGTGAACCCTACTACTGATCCAATGCCAAAACAAAATAATAATGTTCCTATAAAAACAGGCCCACCGAGTAACCACCCAAATGAGAGTACAATCACTTCCATGGAACTTCGAACCCATTGTACCTCCAGCCTGTGCGCATTGTAAGAGC
>NZ_LFEL01000018.1:0-17585 GCF_001037965.1 Bacillus sp. LL01
GTGCGCGGTCATGCTCTCTTTTCGCAAGACCTTCCTCTTCGACTTCATCTCTAAGAAGTCCAACTGCTTCTGCATAACGTAACCATGTGTCCACACTTGCAATAACCACTCTTGCTTCAATAGTAAGAATTTCAATTCCGACTAGTGAAACACGTACAAAAGCGTCAATGACAATTCCTTTGTCAAGAATTCTATCAATTACTTCTGCAAGGCTTGAACTATCTGTACTTTTTTGAACACTCATCTAATTCACTCCTTCATTTTTGATAGGTTTTAATATTAGATGGACAGCTTTTCACTTGGCTAAGGGTCTATTCCTTTGATAAATGAGGTTAAAACGAGTCTTTAGTATTGAATAGCGCAATTACCATGAATTTCCCATCCTAGAGGTAAATTTTGTTTATATAGGAATTCAAAAAGGTGTTATTATCACCTTTTCAAGCATTTTTTAAGAAATATACTTTAGTGGCATTTATATATTCCATTTTTATACAATTGCTATTCCGCTGTAAAAACTAGTATAAAAGAACCAAGTTCATCTTTTCACCTTTTCCCATTTTCTCTTTTTCATAGTTAGTTATTACTGTTTCGATAAAACACAAAAAAAGCGCACCCGGAAAAAGGTACGCTTTTGATTAAGCTTTTGCTTTCGTATTTGGTTTATCTTTTTTGATTTGCTTACTTCTTAATTGACCACAAGCGGCATCAATATCCGTTCCGTGCTCAAGTCGAACGCCACAATTAATTCCATTTTTCTTTAATTCATCATAGAACCCTAAGATGTCTTCTTTAAGACTTCGTTGATATTGTCCATGTTCATCTACTGGGTTATAAGGAATTAAGTTCACATATGTGAGATGACGTTTATCTTTAAACATACGTGCAAGTTCAGCAGCATGTTCTCGTTGATCATTAACACCTTTTAACAAGATATACTCAATCGTGATTTTACGATTTGTTTTCTCAAGATAATAATCAATAGCTTTCATRAGCTTTTCAATCGGAATGGCTTTATTGATTTTCATGATTCTTGTTCTTAACTCATTGTTCGGTGCATGCAAGGATATAGCTAAGTTTACTTGTAATTGAAGATCAGCAAACTCATAAATCTTATCAGCTAAACCACTTGTTGATACAGTGATATGACGAGCACCAATTGCAAGACCTTTATGATCTTTAACTACTTGTAAGAAATCCACCATATTGTCAAAGTTATCAAATGGTTCTCCAATACCCATTACAACAATATGACTTACTCTTTCTTCTTTCCCTACACTATCTAAGTGATGCTGTACATTCATGATCTGCTCAACAATCTCACCGCTTGAAAGATCGCGACTCTTCTTTAATAAACCACTCGCACAGAAACTACAGCCGATGTTACAGCCTACTTGAGTAGTCACACAAACAGATAGACCATATTTATGTCTCATCAATACTGTTTCAATCAAGTTTCCGTCATGAAGTTTAAATAAGAATTTAATTGTTCCGTCCGCAGATTCTTGTTTTACGTGCTCTGTTAAAGTTTGAATGGAAAAATTCTCTTCTAATAGTTCCAAACAGTCTTTCTTTAAATTATTCATCTCCGAAAAACGTTTGACACGTTTTCTATATAACCAGTCCCAAACTTGTGTTGCGCGGAACTTCTTCTGTCCACGTTCCATTAGCCATTCGGTCAACTGATCCATCGTTAAACCATAAATGGATTCTTTGTGCATGTTTAACCCTCATTTCAATTTATAAATAGTATCTATTTAAGTCAGTCGGTACCTTCCTAGCATCTCTTCATTGTCCCATATCTCAACAATCATCTCAACCTTAGTGGCTTTAAAAGCACACTATAACCCATTATAAGGATTGCCAAAGTACTTGACAATCCTTAATCATCTGTATCTTATGGAAATTAGACCCGTTCTCCGTTATGTTTAGGTAAAGTTAAGGTTACGACGACTCCTTGATCCGGTCTATTATCAATTAGAAAATGACCTTCGTGTTCCTTCATAATTGTCTTTGAGATCATTAAGCCAAGACCAGTCCCGGTTTCTTTTGTGGTGAAGAAAGGCGATCCTAGTTCAGATAACGTTTCCTCAGGAATAGAAGGACCATCATTAGCGATGTGCAATAGTACATCGTTATCTTGTATCGTTAAATCAATTTCCACTACCCCTTCATATTCTATCGCTTCTATCGCATTTTTAAACAYATTTATTAAAACTTGCTTTAATCGGTTATAGTCCCCGTAAATAGAAGCGGACTCACATCGCTTCCAGTGCACTTTTATTTTCTGATTTTTAAAAATTGATTCAAATAGTTCAACTACTTCATCTATCAATTTCCTACAAGTGATCGATGTCAAGTGAGTAGCACGTGGCTTAGCTAGAACAAGCAGTTCTTCGACAATCCCATCCATGCGTTTTAATTCTGCTTCCATCAACCCTTTGTAATATGTATCGTCCATTAGTTGTGTGAATCCTGATAACACGGTAATAGGATTACGGATCTCATGAGCAATTCCAGCAGCTAGTTCTCCTACTACTTTTAACTTCTCTGATTGCATTAACTGAGCTTCTGTCCGATTCCTCTCTGACACATCCCAAATCATCATCAAGTAAGCTACATCCTTACCTTTAGGATCTTTGATAAAAGAGACTGAAATGGCAACATCTAGCGGATTTCCATGTTTAGTTTTATGGACTACTTCCGTCTCAGAAGTTGCGTCCCACTGAACAGGTAAGAACTCATTTATATTCTTATTGATGAGTTCATCTTTATTCCATCCATATAACATGGTAAATGCTTCRTTTACATTTATAATGGAGCCTTTATTGTCATAAACTACAATCGCTTCACTCGTTTGAGTAAAAAAAGCATTTAAATAGTTTTCCGTAGAATGTAGTTTCTGTTTCGCCTTATTTTCACCTAATTGTGCCTTTACCCACAAGCTTTTAGTAAACTTAGTATGGAATAAAAAGAAGATAATTAAGATAGCTGAAAGCAAGATGAAGTACAGAATATCGACTGACTCTACCCTGGTAAAGATCTCATCAAAAGAGAAGATGAAAAAATAAGACAAAGAAAACATGGCTAGCACTCCGGAAAAAAGGATCACCCCGTAA
Source organism: Bacillus sp. LL01 (assembly GCF_001037965.1). Taxonomy (NCBI): domain Bacteria; kingdom Bacillati; phylum Bacillota; class Bacilli; order Caryophanales; family Bacillaceae; genus Bacillus; species Bacillus sp. LL01. The sequence continues at coordinate 3,117 of NZ_LFEL01000018.1, forward strand.
TGTTGATAAAGAGAAGGAATAATAATACCGAGTAAAATATAAAAGTAGTTTACTAAGTAAGGAAACTCAACATTTAACAGAAATAAGTAAAAAAACATTGCAAAAGAGATGATATACATCATTAAGTGTTCATTCTTAATCAACATCCGAACAATCATAAGCCCTACTAATAAAGAAAATCCCACCGGAGGCCAAGCGGATGAAAATATTGGGTCAAATGCAACAAAGACTGCCAWACTCAATCCGTATGCCACCCATAAAAGAACTATCATTAATCGATTTCTACGCTTTATAAAAGAATTAATATCTGCCTCTACCCCATTGAACATCATTCACCCACTCTACTTTTCAGGACTTATATACTATATAAACGTACCATAATTTAGTACATTTTCACAGATAGACTTAAAGGAGGTGTGGAGTGGTATCATTCTCCACACCTCCTCACCACTTTATAAAAACCACTTATCTTCACATGCTTTGCTCGATATCCTGAGATTGTTTGCTTGATACTTTTTGATACAAATAAGAGATGCCTAATAACACAACACCAAAACAGAAATACGCTACTATTTTGCTCGTTTCAGTGAGAAACGCTAAATCGTAAAGAAAGAGTTTACCTGTTGATAGTAATGTTAACCCAAGCCCTATACGCCTTATATACACATATTGCTTCTTGAAACCATATAAGATGTATGCGACTGCTACAATCAAAAAGACTGAACTAAAAACAAATCCAACATCAGCCAGTCGAAATTGAACGGTTAGAAAGGCCGCTAGTATTCCCAACATATACACGCCAAGGATGGTTGGATACAGTTCAATCTCTTTATACTGTTGTCTAATATAAGCCAGTAATAAATCACGTCCGCTAAAGAAAATTAGCACATTAAAACCTACTAATAAAACCAAAGCAAAATAATGCATAAATGTATTTTGAGCAATTACAGGCTCAAGTACTGGTGTGGCAATCGTTAAAAATAGACCAATAAGGCTACCAAATGCATATAAGAACAGACAAAAGTAACTTACCATTCGGTCATATAACAATGGAATTTTCTTTAAGACATACGCTAATCCCACGGTCAAGAAAGCAACCATTAACGATTGGTAAAAAGAATAATTTGTCAGTGTAAGTGGTACCGACTGCTCATACATGTACCGGCTTTCATAAGCAAGGTACACCCATACATTGACTAAAGTAAAATATTTTAAATAAAGGGGTAGATCTTTGACCTTATTAAATAAATAGTTATTTCCTTCCCTACGTTGCCACATAGCATAGTAAATAGTCGTAGTTATAAGACCAATGACGACTGCAAAGTATTTAAAGTGGAAGTAAGAAGACATGCCTACCCCCGAGATTGTTACAAACCACTCTACGAAGAACGTGAACAGGGTTAAGACAAATATGCCCCAGCCAGCCATCTCAAGTAAACGCTGGTTTGCTTTGTTCGCATAAATCATTAGAACGACACCCTGTATCAGCCATCCAAGCGCTACCCATTCTGCTCCAAACTGGAATGGGATAATAAGTACAAGAAATGTTATGGAAGTCGCGTAAAATAAGATTCTAGTTTGGGCTTCATTAGGCATCTTCTGCTCTACAAATCGACCGAGTCCAAAGAAGAGCACAAAGAATGCAACGGCTAATAGCCCTCTAAAGTCATTCCATTCAAGCCTATGGAATAGGTAATACAATAACAAGCAACTAAAAAAGGTGTTAAGCGCAAGAAGCGTCACATCTCCCCATTTTAGAGCTACCTTATGTTTAAACGAATAGCCAATCGTTAATCCCACGTATAAGACAAATGTTAAGACGACATAAAGCATACTCACACCATCATTCGGTGATAGAAGGAGTAGAATAAGTAAAGAAGGAATAGCTAAAGCAAAGCTAATATAGTGCACCAAGTTCCATTGTTTCTGAAGTGATATCCATAGTATCGATGAGTTTAGAATGAGTAGATAAACCATCGCTGCATAGACAGCATTCCCTTCTAATCCAAATGCAAATAAGTAAGAATAAAAAGGAATGTAACCACCGACTAATGCAAAGGTAATAATCGTTCTCGAATGATAACGTAGCGATAAGATGACTGCACTCACAGTAACAAGTACCGACGCCAATAGTGCAACCGTCAGACCAATAACCTCAAGTAAAAAATAACTAAAGAAGATGGAACCATATAAAACGGAGATCCCCCCTCCAATGAGACCTAAGGCAAACGTTTGTTTATTTTTCTGTTGAAGCCATTCCCCACCAACCAGCATAGACACACCTAAAATAAAGAACATTGCGCCTTTGATTTCATCGGTGAACCAATTTGTATAAGAGTGGCGAAATGCTGCTGCCACCCCCAAAATGATTAGAAGAATTCCAATTTTATTAATCCAGTTTAATCCGATCTTCATTTCAATTTGGTTTTGCTTCATTCTTTTTTGAATGACTTCTTCGGTCACTTCCTCTTTTTCTAGCTGCTCATAGTCTCCTGTTAGCCCTTTTAATAATGTTCTTTGTTCTTCAGCTAAGCGTTTTCTTTCTGCCTTAATCATTTCATTCGTTTCGATCGACAAGGCATCTATTCTAGATAGAATTTCCTCTTTTTCGACTCGAATGTTTTTCTGAGCCCTTTCCTTTAATGAAGCAATTTTCTGTTGAGTCTCTGCTTCTAACCCCTTTAATCGATTATGCTGTGGATTAATGGATTGCCCAAAGTATGTCTCAACCTTCTGCTTTGACATTTTTAAAAGAGCTAACTTCTCATCAATCATCTGCTCTTGCAGGGCCAATCGTAACTTTCGATTCTCTGTTTCTATAACTTGTTGTTTTTGTTTAAATTCTTCCACTTGCCCTTTGAAATCATCGTATTGCCCTCGGAGTCGAGTATTTTCTTGAATAAGATCACTCGACTCGTACTCTTTTACTACTTTCTCATAATCCTTTGTTAACTGAACTTGAGCATCTTTTATCTGCTCCAGCTTTTCTTTAAACGGATTCATACGTTATCCTCCAAATGGATTATTAGATAATAATTACCATTATACTGCAGAAAAATAAAGAAAGACTAAAGTTTTATCAATTCCCCCGGAAATAAAAAATCTTCTACAGCTTCAAGCTGTAGAAGATTTTTTGGCTTTTTAATAAGCACCTTCTGAATACGTAAGTTCATAAGAATGGGAATAGATCTCTACTAAATTTCCGAATGGGTCTTCACAATACACCATTCGATACGGTTTCTCTCCAGGGTAGTATTSACGAATCGGCATACGTTGTTTTCCACCATGCGCTTTAATTTTCTCTACTAGACCTTCAATGTCAGGGTCTTGAACGCAGTAATGAAAAATACCCGTTTTCCAATACTCAAAATTATTTTCTGGAGATTCATTTTGAGGAAACTCAARTAACTCGACACCGATTTTATCTCCGGTTGATAGATGAGCAATTCGAAACTTGCCCCAACCTTTCCCGAAAACATCTGTACACATGATGCCAATGGCCGAGTCGTCTTCAACCACTTCAGAAGGCTCCATAATTACATACCAACCCATAACCTCACGATAGAATTTTACCGCTTCATCTACGTTAGGTACTGATAATCCAATATGTGAGAACGTTCTAKGATACGTCATATCTTCCACCTCTTCAGTCATTTATTTCTCCATTACAGCGGTCGTTCGTAAGCAACTCCACAACTTAAAAGCAGCTGCGGAGTTAATGGTGATCTTTTTATTTTGCTAAAACCTCTATAAATTCACGCATATAGTCTGGTAGGTCTGGCGGGCGACGGCTTGAGACAATGTTTCCATCTACTACTACAGCCTCATCTACCCATGTTGCTCCAGCATTCGTCATATCATCTTTTATACCTGGTGTACTTGTCACTTTCTTGCCTTGTAAAATATTTGCTGAAATCAGCACCCATCCCGCGTGACAGATTTGCCCGATTGGCTTCTTCTGCTCATTCATCACACGAACCATGTTTAAAACACTGTCGAATCTTCTGAGTAAATCAGGTGACCATCCACCCGGCACAAGAATCGCATCATAATCATTAGGATTAATCTCTTCAAAAGCATACTCAGATACAATCGGTACGCCATACTTTCCTATGTACTTCTCATCTGCCTTCTCGCCCACAATATCCACAGTTGCCCCTTCTTCACGCAAACGTAAAACCGGGTACCATAGCTCTAAATCTTCAAAATCATTACTGACAATTTGGATGATTTTTTTATTTTGAAGCTTCATTTTTAGTAGACCTCCTCTAAGTAATAATCGATTTTGTATATCTTGACAGGTTCGAAGAGTTAATGCAAGCATATGGCTTTACAAGTAAGTAAGACAAAAAGAACTTAACTACCTGAGCTAAGTTCTTTTTTAAAGAATGATTATTCTTGAGACGATGGTCCAAATTTCCCTAACCGAAAATCATTAAATGCTTCTTTTATTTCATCTTCAGWGTTCATTACAAAAGGACCTCTAGCTACAACAGGTTCCTTAATTGGTTTTCCAGTATAGATTAAAACTCGAGACCTTTCATGTGCGGTAATCTTGAGTTTATCCGTTTCCTTATCATCCGCAAGTTCATCATATGAAAGTAAACCAACCTCTGTTTTTTGAAGAGTGACGTTCTCAGTAAATTCCAACTCACCCTGAAGCATATAGACATGGCCATTATGGTTTCTTGGAAGCTCCAGGGAATAAGTAGCTCCTTCTTTTAAATAAAGCTCAACCATATTGATAGGAACCAGTGAATTCATAGGACCAGACGTATTCGCTACTGTTCCTGAATAAACGCGAAGATATCCTCCCTCTATATCTACTTTCGGAGCGTCTTCTACGTACACATTTTGATAGGATGACTCTGTTTGCTTAAGCTCCTTAGGTAGGTTCAGCCACAATTGGAGAGTATGAATAAGATCATCATCTACTCCTTCCTCCGCATGGCGCGCCCCACTTCCAGCATTCATATACTGAACATCTCCTGCATGTAAAACCGAGTGCCCCCCATTATTATCCGTGTGCTCAAGTCTTCCATCAATCACATACGTAATTGTTTGAAACCCTCTATGAGGATGATCAGAAAACGTTCCTCGTTTGAACCAATCATCTGCCATCAAAATAAATGGATCATATTCACTCATACGATCAGGCGGTAAAACCCATCCCTGTTGAACATGAGGATAACCATTTTTATTGTATTTCACTTTCCAATGATCTCGAATGTAACGCTCCTGCTGCTTGCCCATCCATACACCCCTCCTAAGTTACTTTCTGCTTTTAGCATACAAAATGTAGTTAGTTGAATACAAATTATTCAACTTTCTAATCAAGAATTTTCGTCTCTTTATCTTCACTGCCAAAATCTATGAACATTGCATAAAACACTACGACCTTGACCATAACTAGTAGTAAAATAGATTCGTTTACCTACTGGGAGAGGATAGTATGGAGCCAGGTTTCATAGATATGTCGATTAAAATCATCATAGGGTTCTTTTTGCTTTTTATGATTACTAGATTATTAGGGAAGACGACGATTCGTCATTTGACTCCTTTTGATTTTGTTTCGGCCATTGTGCTATCAGAGTTACTCGGGAATGGGATATTTGAGACGAACGTTAGCATCTTCTACATCATTTACGTTGTCTTATTATGGGGCTTTTTAATGATCATTATGGAGAAATACCTGTTAAAGCATCGATCGATGAGAGGCTTATTAGAAGGAAAGCCTTCTATCATCATTCGTAATGGCAAGATTGACCGCGAGCAGCTTAAACAAAACCGAATGAACATCAATCAGTTGCTTAGCTCATTACGACAAAGTGAAACATTCTCTCTCCGTGAAGTGGCCTATGCAATCTTAGAGACAAATGGCTCGATCAGCATCTTAAAAAAGAATAAATACCAAAAGGTCACTCTCGAGGATTTAAATCTACCTCTAACTCCAACTTACCTTTGTACGACTCTTATTACTGATGGTGAAATGATTGAGGCTAACCTGAAGGAGCTTGGTTTCACTAAAGATTGGCTGACTCAGCAACTTATTGCACATGGATATACTAGAGTAGAGGACGTCTTGTATGCAGACTGGATCTATGATGATGGCATTTATATTGTTCCTTATCAGAGTAAGSAAGCATAAAGACTCGAGACAGATGGCTCGAGCCTTTTGTGATCCATTTTATTATGTGAGTGCTTCTATTACTTTAGAGAGCTTCTTAACTCCTTCTATTATTTCTTCTTTTGAGGCATAGCTAAAAGAAAGTCTTAAGTATGAAATCCCCTCTTCTTCGTTTAAGAAAAAGTACTTTCCAGGTACATAAGATACTCCCTCATCAAGAGCTTGCTTTAATAATGTTGACGTATCAACACCTGCAACTTTGACCCAAACAAAATAGCCTCCTTTTGGTACATACCATGAAACCGAATCTGGAAGGTAACGTTCAAGTGCTGAAATGAGCACACTACACTTCGCTTCATACGTGGTTCGTAAAGTATTCAGACGTTCGCTTAGATTGGTTTTATCCAAATAAGTAGCCATCGTTGCTTGCGAAAATGGATGATCTAAATCCTTTTTAAACCAATTCATTGCAGTAATAAATTCAGCAGGTGCGCTCACCCATCCAATTCGCATGCCTGGAGCGACGACTTTAGATAACGAACCAACATGCAGCACACGACCTTCATAATCTAAAGCTTTTAAAGAGATCGAAGGTTGATCAAAGTATAATTCCCCGTATGCATCGTCTTCTACTATAAGGAAATTGTATTGACCAGCTAGGTCAATGACATGTTTACGTCGCTCTTTTGTCATAGTCGTACCTGTTGGGTTTTGGAATGTTGGGATCGTATATAGAAGACGAGGAAGAGGTAGTCCCTTCTCATTTCGATCCTTCAGCATTTCGTCTAATTTCTCTGTTTGAAGCCCCTGCTCATCTACTGGAATACTAATGAATTGCTTCGTATAATTTTGAAAGATTTCTAATGCTTCCATATACGTTGGTGACTCTAGGGCAATTACACAACTTTCATCAATTAAAATACGGGCAATCAAATCAATAGCCTGAGAAGCTCCTGATGTTATTAACAGTTCATCCTCTTGCACTCCCATACCTCGTTCTGTGAGCCTTTGATGAATATGCCCCTTCAATTTGTCGATCTGAGGACTTCCAAGATAATGCAGTGGCAGATCCTTCTCTTCTTCAAGCAGACTGACCACCGACTCTTTTATCTGTTCTGTAGGCACTAGAGAGTGTTCAGGATAGCCTGAACTAAGACGTATGCATCTCTCTGGCAAAGCTGGCATCCATTCTCCTGGAGGATCATTTTTTAGCGCTTCTTTTATATTTTTTGATAAAAAAGATTCAACATTCACTTCTTCCACTCTCCTTTTCTTATCAAATATGAGCCAATTTACTATTTATAAACAGAATAACATGTAGACAAAATAAAAAGCATTGGCAACTCACCAATGCTTTCCAACTGAGTACTATCGTATCAAAAAGTTTTAATGAGTTGAAAAACAGGACGCTACTTTTTTAGAAAAATAAAAGATGAGCCATTGCTGCCGCAATCGGCAACGTAATAATGGTTCTCTGTAAAAAGATCACAAATAATTGAACAAAAGAAAGTGGAATTTTCGACTTCAACAAGAGAATACCAATTTCCGACATGTAAATTAATTGTGTTAGAGACATAACTCCAATGACAAAGCGAGTAAGTTCTGATTCAATCCCACTACCAATAACAGCTGGCAAAAACATATCCGCAAAACCAACGATCATCGCAGGAGCAGCAGCCTCTGCTTCAGGAATTTGCAGTAACTGTAGGAACGGAACAAACGGATAAGACAAGTAATTAAATATCGGCGTAAATTCCGCAATAACGAGTGCGATTGTTCCAAGCGCCATAACAAGTGGAATTAAAGCGAACCATATATCGATGACATTTTGAACCCCACTTTTTACTACACTACGATAGCTTTTTACTTGACCCGCTCTTTCAACTGCTTGATGCAACCCCCATTGAAAGCTAGACACTCCCTCTGGAACCACTTCATCAATTTGCTTCCCGACTGGCTCGTAATACGACTCTTTTTTCAGAGAAAGAGGAGGGATTCTAGGACAAATAATAGCTGCAACAACTCCTGTTACAATCACTGTAAAATAAAATTGRATAAACATATGATCAATGTTCAAAAATTTTGCAATCACAAGACCAAAAGCAATGGATGCAATTGAAAAGTTTGTTGCAACGACTGAAGCTTCACGCTTCGTATAGTATCCTGATTCATATTGCTGAGTTGTCAGTAATACTCCAACCGTTCCGCTTCCCATCCAAGACGCTAATGCATCAACAGATGAACGTCCAGGCAATTTGAATAAAGGATGCATCACTTTACGCACCATGGTCCCGATAAAGTCCATTAAGCCAAACTGAAGTAGGAGCGGCATAAACAAGCAAGCAAATAAAAACCAAACCATTAATACTGGAATCAGATCATACAACACCACTCCGCCTGTATACTCAGACCAAATAAATTCAGGTCCGACTTCCGTTAATGTTAATAAGGCAAAGACTGCACCGATACTTCTTAAAGTGAACCACAGTGGCGAAACATCAAATAACCCCTTTAAGAAAGTACTCCTGTGAATGAACTGCAAGTTAGTCCCCTTCGCTATTAAGCTACCAATCGTAGATAGACATAATACGGTTGTCATGAAGAGTGGTATATATTCAGATATAGCCCCCTGCAAGGCATCTGCTAGCACCCCTAATCCGATTGTAACCTTATCATTGATTGAAATAGGGACTAAAAATAACAAAACCCCAATTAACGATGGCAACCAAAACTTCATATATTGTTTAGCGCTATACTCTTTTGTAAATGTAGACTGGTCTAATTTTTGCTGTGTATTAGCTCCCATTTTTACTCTCTCCTATTTCAAACGATTTGTATATAACATTCATCGAATACTCATTACCTCTATTTAATAATTAATAATATATCATTTATATGTATAAATATTCAACAATTTTTTTATGTCAGCAAATATTTCTTGCTAAACAGGTCAATATCAGACTTTTCCATTCTAATGATTAACTTCTGAATTTCTCTAACGATTCTGTGTTGTTCTTGTAATAAATATCTTCTTTATAGCAACACTACTAAGAAAGTTGTATGAATAAAAAAAACAAACGGAAATACTTTTCCGCTTGTTTTAACAGTCTTATTCACTTATGACGCTCTACCTATTAAGCAAAAACAGGTTCTTCTACACTCAGTCCGAGAATTTGTGAATTGGAAGTATGAACTTGATGGAACAGCTCTGGGTGTTCAACTGGTGACATCCCATAAGTAGGGAGCATTTCTTTTAATTTTGGTTCCCACTCTTTCACACGTTCTGGGAAACATTTTTGGAATACCTCGAGCATGACATGTACGGCCGTAGAGGCACCCGGAGAAGCTCCAAGTAATGCAGCTATCGTTCCATCTGCGTCACACACCACTTCCGTACCAAATTGAAGAGTTCCTTTGCCAGCTTCTGTATCTTTAATAACTTGTACGCGTTGGCCCGCAGCTACTATATCCCAATCCTCACTTTTCGCATTCGGAATAAACTCACGTAATTCTTCCATACGCTTTTCATTTGAGAGCATGACCTGCTCGATCAAGTATTTTGTTAATCCCATCTCTTTAACGCCTGCAGCCAACATAGTGAGAACATTATTCGGTTTAACAGAACCGATTAAATCTAGGTTTGATCCATGCTTTAAAAACTTTGGTGAGAAGCCCGCAAACGGTCCAAACAGTAATGTCTTTTTGTTATCAATATATCTTGTATCAAGATGTGGAACAGACATTGGAGGAGCTCCAACCTTCGCTTTACCGTATACTTTTGCATGGTGCTGCTCTACAACTTCTGGATTGTTACAAWCCATAAATAGTCCGCTTACTGGAAATCCCCCAATATGCTTTGATTCAGGTATACCCGTTTTTTGGAGTAAAGGCAGACTTCCACCCCCGCCGCCAATAAAAACGAATTTTGCCGTATGATACTCGATGTTACCGCCTTCCATATCATGCACTTTTACTTCCCAGCGGCCATCATTTGTACGTTTAAAATCTTCAACACTATGCTTATAGTTTAATTCAACATTTTGACTCTTCAAGTGGTCAAATAACATGCGTGTTAAAGCTCCAAAGTTAACATCGGTTCCAGAATCGATTTTTGTTGCAGCAATCGGTTCATTCGATGTACGACCTTCCATGATTAGAGGAGTCCATTCCTTCAGTTTTTCAGGATCCTCTGAGAATTCCATCCCTTGAAAAAGGGGATTATTTGATAGCGCTTCCAAACGACTTCTTAGAAAAGTGACATTTTTTTCGCCTTGGACTAGGCTTATATGAGGAATCGGCATAATAAAGTCTTGTGGATTACGAATCAGATTGCTATTTACAAGATAAGCCCAGAACTGTCTAGAAAGCTGGAACTGTTCATTAATTTTAATAGCCTTGCTCACATCTATCGTTCCGTCAGGTTTTTCGGAAGTATAGTTAAGCTCACATAGTGCAGAATGACCTGTCCCCGCATTATTCCATTCATTAGAGCTTTCTTCCCCTGCACTCGCAAGTTTCTCAAATACTTTGATTTCCCATTCTGGTGCTAACTCTTTCAGCAATGAACCTAAAGTCGCGCTCATAACTCCCGCACCAATTAAGATCACGTCTGTTTCTCTCCTTATGCTGCTCATGATAACCACCCTTATCCTCTATTTTGTAAAAAGAGTAGGCGCTCCTCCTTAAGCGTCACAATAAAGCAAGGCGCCACCCAACCACACAAACTTTCCTATCTCAATATCATTCTATCATATCTCTATTATAATGATTTACTACTCAAAAAATCTACCATAATCTGATAATTTCAAACTAATTAGTCTGTTAAAAAAATGAGAACCTCGTTAAAAGCCCAAAGTTCCATAACACTTAAAATGATTTTGCTTTTAATACATAGCCTTTTTGAATCATTAACTCCATTATATGAAGGTCCTTTATAGGTATTGGCGTGCTTTTTTAACTTGTCGATTGCATAATCTATCTTACGGATGCATTTTTTTGCATCTGGTCTTTAGGTGTTTCAGTTACTTTTATCGGTTAAATTGAATAAATATATGAATTGAGAGTAACACTATACATAAAACTAATGTGAGGTATTAAAGACATGAAACAGATTTTTCTCTGGTTACTCTTGATCTTGCCTTGGGCGTCCTTGTTTTTTTTGAAAATGGATACTGTACGCAGGTACATGCCGGTCGCTCTATTTATGACCATTATTCATACCTTGGCATATCAAGCGGCTTACCATTACGGATGGTGGAAAGAGACAGGTTCCAGTCTGTTCGGTTGGGATAAAGTCGTTCCGGTTCCTTGGGTGTATGGAGCATACTTAGTTATAGTTATCTGGGTATTCCACTTTACTTTCGGAAAATTTTGGGTGTATTTGACTGTCAACATACTWTTGGACGGGTTATATATGTACATCATTTACCCGATATGGCAACGGATGGGGATTGTTTCGGGTGAATCCACTTTGTCTACAATAGCTATTGTTGCTATGATGATCAGTTTCGCGCTTATCATCTATCTGTATCAAATGTGGCAGGACGAAGTGTCCAAACAGCCTAAAGCGAAACTAATAAATGATCAAGAACTGACTTGATGTCTCCGTCATTTGAGAAGGAAAGCGAAGTAACCGAAAACATGGATATCTCCGATTTAAAGACTGTGACTCTATAATAGTGTTTACCTTGCTCCACAAACTAGRTAAAGAGGGATCGGACCCTCCATATGGATGTCTGACCCCTCTTTAACCTATTATTTTACTACCTCATTTACGAGCCCATGTAGTAATGGCTGTAATATCCTCAGGGTTTGTTCTACAACAACCCCCGATTATTTGGGCACCAGCCTCATACCAACGTTGGGTGTTAGAGGTAAAATGATTTGTTAAAGACTGATCACCCCATGTCTTACTTGTTGCATCGTATTCTTCACCTGAATTAGGATAAACAACTATTGGTTTAGCAGTTCGACTTTTTATCTCTTTAATTAAAGACTCTATAAAGTGTGGTGATGAACAATTTACACCAATCGCAGCTACTTGCTCTTCTCCGTCTAACCACTCCGCACAACTTGAAATTTTTTCTCCATCACTTATGTGGTAGTCATCCTTTGCACTAAAACTGAACCAAGCATAAACCCCTGGAAATTCCTTTAGTACCCTTGTAATTGCTTTAGCTTCTACAAGACAAGGAATTGTTTCACACGCTAAAATATCTGCCCCTGCTTCAACCAATACCCTTATCCTTTCTTTATGAAAAGTAACTAATTCATCTTCGTTTAAAGAATAATTACCCCGATATTCAGAGCCATCTGCAAGAAAAGCGCCATATGGACCTACAGAGGCTGCAACTAACGGCTTCGGCCTGTTAGACTTATCTTTTAACTCTGGCCAAAAATCGTCACGAGCCTCTACTGCAATTTGAACAGACTTTTTGATCAATCCAATTGCCTCTACCTCAGTCAACCCTCTTTCTTTATACCCTGCAATAGTCGCCTGGTAGCTAGCAGTAATAGCACAATCTGCACCTGCTTTAAAATAATCTAGATGAACCTTCTTTATTACTTCCGGATTTTCCATTAATATTTTTGCTGACCATAAACGATCATTCAAATTACATTCATACTTCTCAAGCTCTRTAGCCATTGCTCCGTCAATAATTATGATAGGAAAGTTATTCAGAATTTGTTCTATTGGATTCATTTCTTAACCTCCTTCCCACGTCTTAACTCATTTTAATATCTTTTAATTAGTTCCTAATTACTTTACCTAAAAATTTCTTCGTTCTTTCCACACTAGGATTGTTAAAAATTTGTTCAGCAGTTCCCTCTTCAATAATAGTACCGTCTTCCATAAAGATTACACGGTCAGAGATCTCACGTGCAAAATTAAGCTCATGTGTAACAATTAACATCGTATTTCCTTCATTTGCTACACCTTTTATAGTTGTCAAAACTTCATCAACTAACTCTGGATCAAGAGAGGAAGTCGGTTCGTCAAACAATAAAACTTCTGGATTGAGTGCAAGTGCCCGAGCAATACCAACCCTTTGTTGTTGACCGCCCGATAGCTGTGCTGGATAGTGACTTAACCTATTATTTAAGCCAACTCTTTCAAGAATGTCTATACTTATCTTTTTAGCTTCATCCTTATTCATTTGCTTAACACTTGTTAAACCAATCATCACGTTTTGTAACACTGTTAAATTTTTAAATAAATTATATTGTTGAAAGACCATTCCTGTCGAAGTTCTTAAAGAAAAAATATCAGTCTTACTTGCTGATTCAACATTTACTCTCTTATCACTAACCTCAACGATTCCACTAGTAGGCTGCTCCAAGAAATTAATGCATCGTAAAAGTGTTGATTTACCTGAGCCACTTGGTCCTAAAATAGAAACGACCTCCCCTCTATTAACGGTAAGGTTAATCCCCTTTAGCACATGCTGGCTATCATAGTACTTATGGATATTTTCCAACTTAATCATGAAGAAATCCCTCTTTCATATCTACGAGCTCGCCTTTCTATTATAACTAGCAATCTCTCAACTATAATACAAAGAATCCAGTAGATAATAGATACAGCAATATACACCTCAAAGAATGCTAACCCACGAGAACCGAGAATTTTGGCTTGTCCCATAATATCTATAACACCAATAATAAAAACAAGAGAAGTGTCCTTAATCGAACTAATAAACACATTTCCAATGTTAGGTATTGCTACTGCCAAAGCCTGTGGGAAAATAATTTTAAGCATCATTTGTGTAGGGCTCATACCTATAGATTTAGCAGCTTCAAATTGCCCCCGATCAACCGACTCAATAGCAGACCTAATTGTTTCAGACAAATAAGCACCCAAATTAATAGAAAATGCTAATAATGCATATACTTCAGGGGCTATTATATTAACATCTACGTATTGAAGCCACCCATATTCGATCTGTAAATAGTAAATAACCTTAGGTATTCCGTAGAATACAAGATAAATTTGAACTAATAGCGGAGTTCCTCTGATAAAAGATATATATAAAGAAGAAATTACCCTTAGTACTGGAACTCTATATATTTTTATAAGTGCTGTACCAATCCCAATAAATAAACCMAAAATTAATGAACCTACAGCTATCCCTACTGTAATAGGTAGCCGTGAGATAATAGCAGGAAAGCTTTCTATTAAATAATTAATATCTAGTAAATTCTCCATTTTATCTTTCCTTCTCCAAACTTATTCAGGGATATATTCTCCACCAGTCCATTTTTTTGACAGCTCGACTAACGTACCATCTTCCTTAAGTTGTTTCAGAATAGGATCAATTAGTGCCTTTAACTTCACGCCCTGC
>NZ_LFEL01000180.1:0-4191 GCF_001037965.1 Bacillus sp. LL01
AGTTAATTGGTGTTGAAGCAGAACATATTTATCAAGATGTTGAAGGGATTGAACACCATCTCAGCTGGGATGCGATTGATCGAATTGGGGATCTGGTACAATTCTTTCAAGAAGACGAGCGCAGAATTGCGGCATTGAGAGAAGTACAAAAAAAGAATGAGGAAGAACAATGACCATAGCCATTTGCTATGGTTGTTTTTTTATGTAGATTAATTTACTCACTTTATTGGAAAGAACCAAGCAGGTTCCTACATAAGGTAACGTAGTGGGGGGATGATCATCATGAAGATTGATGGTGTGTTTGCAGGTGGTGGAGTGAAAGCCTATGCGTTCGTAGGTGCGCTAGATGTAATGGAGGAAAGAGGGTATGAATTCACTCGAATAGCTGGTACAAGTGCAGGTTCTATCGTGGCTGCCTTAATTAAAGCTGGATATACAAGCAAGGAGCTCCTTTCATTACTGAATGAATTAGATATCGAAGCATTCAAAGATGAGCGCATGTCTTGGTTACCCTTTCCAGTTGCAAAATGGATTCATATGTATTTTAAGCTAGGCATTTATAAAGGGGATGCTCTTGAAGCTTGGCTAAGTTGTGTTCTTCAAAAAAAGGGAATTAAAACATTTGCGGATCTACCGAAAGACTCACTTCGCATCATAGCATCAGATCTATCTCAGAATCGATTAATTGTACTGCCAGATGACTTACCCTTATATGGACAAATACCTGAAAAGTTTTCTGTGGCAAGGGCCGTGAGAATGAGTTGTAGCATCCCATTTTTTTTCGAGCCTGTAAAAATTTACGATCGAACAAAGAATGGAGCACGTTCCTATGTAGTGGATGGCGGGATCTTAAGCAACTTTCCGATGTGGTTGTTTATGGACGGTAAGACAAAGAAGTGGAGACGACCTGTTATTGGGTTTCAACTCTCTCCTTCACTTGATCAAGTACAACCAAATGATATAAAAAATGCGATTGCATTATATAGAGCATTGTTTGACACAATGACAAAGGCACACGATACGAGATATATTGCAGCAGACCATGCTAAAAATATTGTCTTTATACCTGTAATGGATGTCAGTGCAACGGATTTTGAAATGTCAGAACAGGAAAAAGAAAAATTGGTGAATCTTGGACGCATAGAGACTGAGCAATTCCTACGAGGATGGCGCTATTAGAAAAGAATCGAGCTTTAAAAAAGAGCTCGATTCTTTTTCTTATTCTTTTTTCCTTCAATAACAGTAAAATTATGTTCTGGTCGTTTTTTTATAGGTGATTTAGGAAGTGGAGATTTTTTCTTTACTGCAGTACCACTTGTTGATCTGAAGAATGATGCATTTCTAGGAGATGTAGGTCTACTAGCTGTACTGGTACGCTTTGCTTTTTTTAGTTGTGAGCGACTTGGTCCTTGACGCTTCGGCCAAATACTCGTTCCAAAACGTTTAGCAAGATAAAGACGATACAAGAAGAAAATGACGGCGACAAAACCGGCGATAAATAAGACTCGCGTTAACAACCCGATCGGATTGTAAATCATTTGATAACCCAGGCCAATAACAGCTAAAGCAACGACAGCTAAAACAATCATCTGCATAGTACGTTGCATACGAGCTCACCTCCATGAAAAAGTAAATAAGATCATGATGAAACTAACGATAGCATGTAATTTCTATTCATTTCCCTTTAGGGAGGATTTTCAAACAATCGTTATATGTTTTATTCTACACGAGTTGTCTTAATTCCTCTATTGTAAATCCATCACCCTTACATTCTACACAAATAAAAACCTATTCATTCGACTGATTTGGAACTTCACTAATATTTTTGGATGAAGCGTTTATTCCTCTGGACATACTAGGGATGGAGGTGCTATGAATGGAACAACGTGAACAGCTAGAACAACATGAAGCAGAACAACAAATGTCTTTTCCTACTAAAGTGGTATTAATCGGATTTTTTGGTGGACTGATTTGGTCGTTAGTTGGTTATTTTGCCTTTTACTTTAATTTTATTCGAGTAGGTCCGGCACTCGTATTTATGCCATGGGCTTTTGGAGGATGGAAAGAAACCCATCTTGGACAATGGTTAGGTGTACTAGTTATTGCCATTTTATCAATTKGGGTAGCATTTTTGTATAAAGCTATTTTACAAAAAGTGCTGAGCGTATGGGCGGGTCTCGGTTTCGGCTTGATTTTATGGGGACTCGTTTTTTATGTGCTGAATCCATTCTTTCCTGGGTTAAAATCAGTTCAGAATTTAGATTCAAATACGATCGTAACCTCTATTTGTCTCTATGTATTATATGGTGTCTTTATTGGCTATTCAGTTTCGTATGAATATGCGGAACAACATCATGGTTTATCTGACAATCAGGAAGATCCTAAAGAAGACTAAATATTTTGTACAAACCCTGCTGACTTCTTCCTAAAATCCATTGGGAAATGTTACACTTAATAAGAAGTAAGCTAAACGCGGGTATATCGTGTCATAAAAGTGAGGGGATTTGTATGAAACGTTTTATTGTGATTAATGGACCGAACTTAAATCGCTTAGGTAAGAGGGAACCAGCCGTATATGGTCATGAGACGTTAGGGGACCTAGAAGCATTATTAACAAAAACAGCTATTGATTTAGAGGTTGAAGTAAGCTGTATGCAGTCAAATSACGAAGGGGAAATAATTGACTGTATTCATCGTTCGGTTGATGAAGCAGATGGTATTATTATCAACCCAGGTGCCTTTACTCATTATAGCTATGCTATTCGTGATGCAATTGCCAGTGTTGATTTACCAGTGATTGAAGTTCATATCTCCAATGTTCACAAACGTGAGGCGTTTCGTCACCATTCCGTTGTATCACCTGTGACAAAAGGTCAAATTGTTGGGTTGGGATTATATGGTTACATCCTAGCTTTAACCGCGCTTGCAAAAGGAGAGGAATAATATGAAACGAATTGAAGCGTTAAGAGAGCAATTGAAACATGCAGAAGTAGATGGGTTATTAATTACGAGTGCTCACAACCGTCAGTATATGACAACGTTTACTGGAACGGCTGGAGTCGCGATTGTAACACAATCAGCAGCCGTTTTCATTACAGACTTTCGTTATATGGAACAGGCTCGAGAACAAGCAAAGGGATTCGATATTGTTCAACATTCAGGACCTATTTTTGAAGAGGTAGCTAAGCAAGTAGAGTTATTAAAGGTTAAGACATTAGGATTTGAACAATCACAACTTACATACGAAGCACATCAGCTCTATAGCAAATTCATTGAATCAGCTACACTTATTCCGGTATCTGGATTAATTGAGAAACTTCGCTTAATAAAAGATTCCGCTGAAATTAAACTTATTTCAGAGGCGGCTGAAATTGSGGATGCTGCGTTCCAACATATTACAACATTTATCCGCCCAGGCCTATCAGAGCGTGAAGTTTCTAATGAGCTTGAATTCTTCATGCGTAAACAAGGCGCTGTGAGTTCTTCGTTTGATATTATCGTTGCTTCAGGTTATCGTTCTGCTCTCCCTCATGGTGTGGCAAGTGAGAAAATCATTGATAAAGGAGAACTCGTTACTCTAGATTTCGGTGCTTATTATAAAGGATACTGCTCAGACATCACAAGAACACTTGCTGTAGGTGAAGTGAGTGATGAATTAAAAACAATTTACCATACCGTTTTAGAAGCTCAGTTACGTGGTATGGAAGGAATAAAACCTGGTATAACTGGGAAACAAGCAGATGCTCTTACTCGTGATTACATTACAGATAAGGGGTATGGTGAGTATTTTGGACACTCAACGGGTCATGGTCTAGGAATGGAAGTACATGAAGGGCCTTCCCTTTCCGTTAAATCAGAAACGATCCTTGAACCTGGAATGATTGTTACGGTAGAGCCAGGTATTTACGTTGCGGGTGTCGGTGGTACAAGAATTGAGGACGATACACTAATTACAGAGAATGGAAATCAATCATTTACTAAGTCTACAAAAGAACTTTTAACTGTTGGGGGATAAAATCTACAGGAAACTTTGATTAGGCTATGGTATAGTAAAGATTGTGATTGCCCACTTTAGAAAAAGGTGGAAAGATGGAGGAAGATAATTATGATTTCAGTAAATGATTTTAAAACAGGATTAACAATTGAAGTTGACAATGGAATTTGGCAAGTCATTGATTTCCAACATGTAAA
>NZ_LFEL01000181.1:0-4145 GCF_001037965.1 Bacillus sp. LL01
TTCTTCTGCAAAAGCTGAAGTTGTAAAACCTACAGTGAAGATGCTAACTAAGATTGTTAAAATTGTAATCTTGAACATTCTCATTAAACAAAAACGCCCTTTCCATTAAATTGTAAGATTAGTATAAACTTACTGTTGAGACTTAACAACCTGTTATTAGTAGACTTATAAAAGTATAAAATAGCTAACATTCTCTAATATTCTCATTTACGATCGAACGAAAGTTATTTACAACTTTCCCCAACCATTATAAGGTCTAGGTTAGACTTAGAATCAGAAAACATTCTTATGAAACTAAAATACACTCCCTCCTAAATAGTTTAATTCGAGAAACCCAATACTCTATTACCTTTTATAAATAGGTCATAAGTGGCTGGCACATGTGGGGATTTGCCAAAAGCTAATTAATCTCAATGGTTTATTTTACTATTATGAGAATTATTTATGGTATAGGAGCCCGTCACTACTCGAAAGGTGAACGGAACGCGAGTCGTATACGAAATATTAGAGACCAATATTGATTCGGTCACCACATCCCTCCAAGAAGATCAATTAAACATGCATATTAAAGTAATCTCAGACGGACGCTTAGTTGAAAATTGGGATCCAGATGAAGACGCGTATAACCCTGATTATAAAAAAAACCTAGAAACTACTTTTGAAGAAGAGCTAACAAACGAGGTCACACACATAATAGACCTCCTACAAACTAAGTATAAAACCGATCCAATTGATCTACAGAAATATGTCCGTGTGCAACAGTATCCATTTTGGAAGCAACATAAGGATGACAGGAATACTGTATTTGAGAAAGCCTCGATTACGTATGAAGTAGATTTAACCATCGTTGACTTTGGAACTCGGGGTAAGAATCAGGAGGGGGAGTGAGTAAGTAGATAGATATGAAGGAGGCGRCCGAAGGGGCTGTCTCTTTTTTGAGTGAATTAAAGTTAGTAGGGWAGAAGGTACCCTAGGAATGCATACCAGCCTAGTTAATATCATCATCCTTAACAATCTCATCCCACTTAACCAAGAACAGCTTCACCTCTTGACACAAACGAAGGTCACCCGCAACCAAGTCTGTCACATGAAGCCTGTGATCAAAGAAGAAATCGACAACCTCAAAAAAATCTACAGCCTCGCAGAAAATGTCTTGATGATACTAGAGCACAAAGACGACATGCGAAAGKCCAGCAGACAGAAGTTGTATCAGAAGAAGGTAGACAACGGGAGGAGGTTTGGGTTGTAAGGGGGATACATGATAGAAGAAAACGCCGGACCCTTTTAGGAGAGGGTTCTTTTTTTCCTCTCACTCTTTTCTAACTAGCTCCATTTAGGTSCAGGCGCTTTTATTAATGAGTCAGAAAACTATTCATCTCTACTAACATCCTCACATATTCCTATTTTATCCACAATTAGAATATACTAAGATAAATAGGTAAAGTGTTCCTTCTTAGCTTAATAGAGGTGATGTATGAAAACGTTAGACGTGTCTGGCTTACATAATGGAATAGATGAATTGAAAACAAAGATAGAACAGCAGCAAGAACAGCTTAAACAAATTGAGATGGCCGTGATGGGTATTGTCCGTTTAAGTGACTCCTTAAAAGGAGAAGGAGGGGCGGCCATTCGTCGTTTCTATCAAGAATGCCACCTCCCGTTTATCCAATACTTAACCGGGACGCTYGCACAATATGAGCAGCTGCTTATGCAAATGAAGTCCTCTTTGCAAGCAATTGAACCAGCATCAAACGGAAGAATTCAAGAGAGCTTCCTTGAACAAGAAGTCGAAAACGGCTTACAGCAGGTTGAGCTCGTTACAACCGCACTCACCACGCAAACAAATGCRACGATGCAACAGGTACAAGACATAGTCTACCTAAAGCCGCTKCAAGAYGATGARRTCAGGCAATAYGTACAAAAAGCCAAGCAAGAAAAAGACCAAACRATTGAGCARCTGCATCAGTTTGAYTATGAGCAGWCGGCAGCACTAGGCTCAGTTGAAGCAGATGTAAAGGTTATGGAAAGCTATACACATGATCTGAGTAGCATGTTTCAACGGCTAGGATCTGATACGGCAAATTTTTCAATGAATTCATTGACGTACCAAGCATGCTATATTATGTTGAAATCAAATCTATCAAGTAAGCAATACCAACATAATCAGCTCATTCATCAAATGGAACAACCTGCTTATTTAAAACACACAGGAACGCAACAATCTTTAGGTTTTGACAAATGGGTAAACCCAAGCTGCCCAAGGCCTGACACAATTAATCAATCAACAGTTGTTCAGGAAGACCTACCATGGTGGGAAAAAGCAAGTAATAAAATTGTTGATAGCGCGAAAACAGCAGGTAACAAAATCGTTGATGGTGCAAAGACAACAGGTAGAATAGTAAATGAAAATTCTCGAGAAATCAGCTCAGCAATTCTCGATTTTACCCCAATTGTAGGAAACATAAAAGCTGGATACGAAGCTACACATGGTGTCGATCCAATTACAAAAAGAGAACTAGAAGATTGGGAACAAACAATTATGATAGCTGCTGTTCTCGGTGGAGGTTTTGTAAAGGCTGGGGTAAGAGGAACAAGAGGGGTAAAGAATGTTGGTGGCAAGGGCTCGGCGAAAGTTAATCCATTTGGAAAATATTCAACAGCTATAGATGACAAAGTAAGAGTAACCGAAAAAGTTGATTTGCCTGTTTGGATAAGTGGATCATTTACAAATAGCAACTACCGAACCGTAATCACACAAGAAAATATTACATTATATAGAACCTATGGTGGTGGTGCTAAACCAAATGGTTCATTTGTTACAACTAGCCCAGCTGGAAATAGAATCAACGCAAAGGTTAATACCGCATTAGTTCCTGATTGGAAAAACTCTAGGCAATATGAAGCGGTTATAGAAGTTCCTAAAGGACAAGTTTTAAACATAGGTAAAGTTGAGCAACAATATACAAAATCAGGAGCTTTGCTAAAAGGTAATGGAGACCAAGTGTTGTTGCCACAAGGATGGCCATCTGAATGGATAAGAGAAATAAGGAATGTACCGAGCAGATAGGAGTGGAAATTATGGATAAGAAAAATCAGTTAATTGATCAAATAAGTATTGTAATAGACAAATTAGAAAAAGAGTATATTAATGAGATAAATGATGGAGTCTTACAACTAATTTATAAACGATATAAGAATGCACTTGCCGTATTAAATAATAATGAGGATAGTAACAGGATAAACATTTTAGGAGGAGTACGTGCCTATATGGATAGCTATAATTACTATGAGAACACATTGTTAGCGGAGATGCACCAGGCTGAAAAACTTTTAAAAGAATTAAAGTAACGTATTTTTGATTGTATGCTATACGGTTGTTACTCCTCTTATATTTGTAAGTGAAACAGGAAGGGTCAGTATCTAAGAGGTACCCCTTCCGTTTTTATTTTAATTGTATTTTTTCCTCACCAGTAATACTACTTCACGTAACCCTATCAATTGCTGGTGCAGCCGCCTCAAACTAACAGCATTGTTTCTATGCTGCTTTGTAATCGAGTGTTTCAAAGTAAGTGTGCTCATGCAAGTAACCTGCAGATAAGTTCACAGAGGGAGTGCCATACTCAGAAAATAATCTAGCATCACTAGAGCCGCCGATATTCTCTTTTAAGTCATTCATGCTATTGAATAACCTGCTTTCTCAAAGATCAGCTTAGTGGGCTTTATGTTTTAAGGAGGTATAAGTGTAACTTTTTAAAACTTTAATASCTCTGACTCCTACTATCCGATGAAAAGATCCAGATAAAGAATGCAATGATGAATAATAATACTAGAGAAAAAGCCGCATAATAAAAGAAAAATTTACCTCCGATAAATAAAAACCACCCGAATAATAAAACTTGAGAAACTGCTAACAAAAAGCGAAGTACCGTACTTGGAGTAGTCTCTTCTTGTTTGAAGGACAAAAAATTTGTAATCCCCATCCACAAAAATAATAAGCAAGCTCCAAAATACATTATTGCAGGCAATACAACATTTAACCAAATACTAAATGTTTCTTCTTCAGCAAATATGTTATCAATACTTAATGAGATAAATTGAGATAATGGAATGTTAGATAAATTAATTGAAAGATTTTGTGCAACTAA
>NZ_LFEL01000182.1:0-4143 GCF_001037965.1 Bacillus sp. LL01
AGGTTGATTCTTATTTTGGAATGAGGAAAGTATCCATTGAGAACGGAACATTCTTGTTAAACAACAAGCCTTACTATCAGAAGCTGGTACTTGACCAAGGGTATTTCCCGAAAGCACTATTGACAGCGCCGACTGATGAAGACTTGAAAAACGATATTGTACTTGCAAAAGAAATGGGCTTTAATGGCGCTAGAAAACATCAAAAAGTCGAGGATCCCAGGTACTTCTATTGGGCAGATAAGCTAGGATTTTTAGTATGGGGTGAAATGGCAAATTGCTCAGAATACAGCGAAGAAGCCGCTAGAAGAATCGCAACCGAATGGTTTAATGTTGTAAAGAGAGATTATAATCACCCAAGCATCATCGTCTGGGTGCCGTTAAATGAAAGCTGGGGGATTTCCCGTGTTGCCTATGATCAGCAGCAACAGAATCATGCGACATCGATGTATTATTTAACAAAATCAATTGATACAACACGCCCTGTATTATCTAATGAAGGCTGGGAGCATACCATTTCAGATATATGTGGCATTCATAACTACAACTCACCTGAAGAGATTCTAGAAGCATACGTATCGACTGAAAAGGCAGTGACAACAGAACCTGCAAAGCGTCCAATCTATGCAAATGGATATGCTTATAGAGGCGAGCCTATTCTGTTAACAGAATATGGAGGAATTGCTTATAAAGTAGWTGAACAAGAAGGCTGGGGGTATTCGGCAGTGCACTCAGCAGAGAGCCTGGTTGAGGAGTACCGCAAAGTGAATGAAGCTCTCTTTGCATCGCCAGTTCTTCAAGGCTTCTGTTATACACAATTAACCGATGTTGAGCAAGAAATTAACGGATTACTGACTTATGATCGCAAACCAAAATGCGACCTCAAGCAAATTCGTGAAATTAATATGCAGAAATGATAAGTCATGTACGCCTTGTTTTTTACAAGGCGTATTTTTATCCGCAAACTCTATATAAAGGAGAAAGAGATGAAAAGACTTTTACTTTTATGCTTAATCTTAATAAGTTTAGTAGGGTGTAAGCAGGCAAGTGAGAATACTTCCAACATGGAAGTAGCTTATCAAAACCCTGTATTTGAACCAGTTTTGGCCGATCCTTCCATCATACAAGCTGAAGATGGATATTTTTATGCGTACGGCACGGAAGATCATTTTGGGGATGAACGTGGGCAGCCATTGATTCCAATTGTTCGCTCAACTAACTTAATAGATTGGGAGTATGTGGGAGAAGCGTTAATAGAAAAGCCGGAATGGAAAGATCAAGGTTTTTTATGGGCACCTGATATTGTTTACCACAATGACAAATACTATCTCTATTACGCCATTTCCACTTGGGGCGATCCAGACCCAGGTATTGGTCTTGCTATAGCCGATTCACCAGAGGGACCATTTGAAGATCAAGGAAAATTATTTACTAGCTCAGAAATAGGCGTGAATAACTCCATTGACCCGGCGTTTTATAGAGACGGAGAACAAAACTACTTATTTTGGGGGAGCTTCCACGGCATCTACGGTGTAACATTAACGGAGGATGGCACGGAAGTCTCAGGAGAACCTTTTCAAATTGCAGGAGATGCCTTTGAAGCTCCTTATATCATTGAACGGGAAGGTTATTACTATTTCTTTGGTTCCCTAGGATCCTGCTGTGAAGGGATTGCAAGCCAATATAGATTGGCAGTAGCAAGAGCAGAGAACATTGAAGGGCCATACGTAGATCAAGATGGTTTAAATATACTTGATACCCATGGAACCCTACTATTAGAGGGTGAATCTTTGGATAGTAGCAGCGATGAAGAGCAAGTTTTTGTGGGACCTGGCCATAATGCATTGGTAACGGATGATAATGATGTCGATTGGTTGATCTACCATGCAATTGAAAGAGATCAACCTTATCTTCCATTAGGAGCGACAAGAAGACCATTAATGATCGACCCCCTTCAATGGGTTGGTGGTTGGCCGGTTGTCGAGGGGGGAACTCCTAGCAAAGGCGAACAAGAAGMTCCTTATTTTGAATAATAGATTGCTAATAGTTGTGAGGGTCTCATCAAATAGCAAGTTTTACTTTTTAAACCTTGATTGGCCATTGCCTTTTAAGGTTTTTTTATGAGTTTAAACATAATAAAAAATCGAGTACAAAACCAATTACGATTTCATACTCGACTTCCTATTGATTTTCTAATGTCACGTTATCTCCAAAATGAGAACAAGCCAATGGCATCAAGAAATACGATGATGATCGCAAATGGTGTTACATATTTTAAGAGGAAGTACCAAGTGATAAATAGCTTAGACCCCACTGAAGAACCTTGTTTTAATTCATTAAATAGTGTCGTTTTAGACATTTTAAGTGGAACAAACAATGAGATTAATAGGGCCCCTAAAGGCATTAAGATATTACTCGCTAATTGATCAGCTGCATCAAAGAAGGTCCGGCCGAAGATCTCTACATCTGCCATTACTCCAAATGATAAACAAGCAGGAATGCCGCATATAAATGCGGATAGTCCTATGATCCAGCTTGCTTTTACGCGTTTGGTCGAATCTTTTTTCACTCGTGATGCAACGATGATTTCTAGTAGTGAAAATGCCGACGTAAGTGCTGCGAATAAAAATAACACTAGAAAGGCGATTAATAAAAATTGCCCAAGTAGCATCTGTTCAAAAATTGCTGGAAGGACGACAAAGATTAATTGCGGACCTTCACTCGGTTCAAGACCAAATGTAAATACCCCAGGAAAAATAATTAACCCGGCTAAAAGAGCAACAAAAATGTTCATAATCCCAATGGAACCTGCTGCTAGTGGCAAGCTTTGCGTTTTTGGCACATAGGAACTGTACGTAACCATAATCGAGATCCCAAGTGATAAAGCAAATAAAGCCTGTCCGAGTGCAAATAAAATCGTCTCTGATGTGATGCTTGATAAATCTGGCAGCAATAAAAATTGTACCCCTTCCATCGCACCCTCTAGAGTAAGAGATCGGATGGCAATAATGATTAGCAGAATAAATAATGCAGGCATCATCAATTTACTTGCTCGCTCAATTCCTCTTTGAATTCCTTTTGAAACAACGAGTACTGTAAATAAGATAAATAGTAATTGTGCAGCCAATGTCGCATATGGATTGGCAATACTATTTCCTAATTGATTCCCAAGTTGATCGACGCTTAAACCAGATAGTTGTCCCGTWATGGCACTGGCTAAATAGATCAAAATCCAGCCACCAACTACGCTATAAAACGTAAGAATAATGAAGCATGTGATGACACCAATCCAACCCGTTGCTACCCATGTTGATTTTGGAGCTAGCTCTTTGTATGTTGAGATAGCATCTTTCCCTGTATGACGACCGAGGATAAATTCACCTATTAAAAGCGGCAAGCCGATTAAGAGAGTAAACAAAATAAATAATAAGAAAAAGGCGCCTCCACCACTCGTTCCCGCTACATAAGGGAATTTCCAAATCGCTCCAAGACCGATTGCTGTACCTGCCGTCGCATAAATAAATCCTATCTTCGACGACCATTGTTCGTTTTGCGTTTCCAATCCCTTCAACTCCTACTTCTCTACTGTACTGTATAAAAATAAAATAATTTCAACTTACCTATAGTAACAAAGCAATACTGCCAGAACAACCGGAAATTTCTTACCATTCTCACTATTTTTTATAGAAGAAAAAGCGACTACCGTATTCAAGTAATCGCTCGTTGTGCCTTCTTATGATTGATGTCTTATTCCTTCCAAAACAATTCATCTAATGTTTTATCTAATATCTTACAGATGGCAAGGCATAAATTTAACGTGGGATTGTATTTCCCTGCTTCAATGAGACCGATTGTTTGTCTAGTAACGCCCACTTTTTTAGCCAAGTCTTCCTGTGAAAGGTCATGTTCAATGCGAGCCATTTTTAATCGTATATTTTTCATCCGATCACTTGCCTTCATCTTCATCTAATTGCTTTTGATTGATTTGATCACTCTTCTTCTTGGCAGCCGTATGAGTTACCCATGTAAATAAGATAAAGAATGGAGCGTAGATAAATAGGGAAACACCAAATACGATAGCAAAGTAAGATATGGCTTGCTGGGTGCCCTCTGCATAGTTGATGGCGCTGTTCGTTGCGAAAAGAA
>NZ_LFEL01000183.1:0-4120 GCF_001037965.1 Bacillus sp. LL01
AAGAAACTGAATTTCGTTCTGAAGCACTTGCATCAAGACTAGCTCAATTAAGTATTATTGATGYCTTATACGTAAATGTTAGTATTGCTAGAAAAGAACAAATGAAAGATTCGCTTAGCCGAATGAGAAAAGCCATTTCAAATAAACGAATATAATGGAGTGTCAAACATGGAGTGTCAAACTAGTAAAGACTCAACATATGTTATGGGGATAGACATTGGGACTACTTCTGCAAAAGTAGTTTTATTTACAAGGTCGGGGCATGTTGCCTCTGAAGCAGAAGCACCATATCCTACTTCATCACCTAAGCCTGATTACTCAGAACAAGATCCTCTATTAATTGAGGAGGCTATCGTACAGTCTGTATCTGAAGTTATGAAAAAAAGTCGAATTAAATCTGAGCAATTGTTATCAATTGGGTTCTCTGCTGCTATGCACTCGCTTATATGTGTAGACGACTCCAATAGACCGTTATCTCCAATGATCACGTGGGCAGATCGTCGAAGTATTAAGCAAGTTAATCATTACCTTAAAGAAGACCGTTCTGAGCTCGAGAAAAATGGAACACCACTTCACCCAATGTCGCCTCTATTCAAGCTGTTATGGATGAAGTACAATGCTTATACACCTTATTTGAATGCTACTAAATTCGTTTCAATTAAAGAATTCATTATCTCTCGTTGGTTTAATAAGTTTGTCGTTGATTACGGCGTGGCATCGGCTACAGGTTTATTCAATGTGCATACATTAGACTGGAATGAAACCGCTTTAAATCTTGCAGGTATCACCCGTAATCAATTATCAACTCCTGTTTCTCCGACTTATGTATGTCAGGGACTTACTGAAGAATTTGCTCAACAATTAGGTATTCATCGCGATACACCTTTTGCTGTAGGATCAAGTGATGGTCCCCTCGCTAATATAGGGGTAGGTGCTATTAAAGAAGGAGATTTAACATTAACGATCGGTACAAGTGGCGCTATACGAAAGATCAGTTCTTCCCCAGCTCGCACATTAAAACAAATATTTTGCTACTCCATTTCAGAACGTCATTGGGTATTAGGCGGGCCTACTAATAACGGTGGAAATGTCTTACAATGGGCAATTGAAACCTTATCTCCTTCTAATTCAGATACTTCGTTAACTCGATTTGAGAACGCCTTAAGTCTTGCCCAAACTTCTCCACCTGGAGCAAACAGCCTTTTATTTTTACCTTACTTACACGGAGAACGCGCTCCACTTTGGAGAGCTGATGCGAGAGGAGCATGGTTAGGAATTAGTAGCACCCATACAAAAGCAGATTTCCTGCGTTCATGTATAGAAGGCATTGTCTTTAACCTCTATCAAATTAGTGCTATTGTCGAAAGCGTTACAGGAGAAAATAAACGGATTTATGTTAATGGAGGCTTTGCTCGTTCACGATTCTGGTTACAACTTGTAGCCGATGTTTTTGGTAAGAACTTGGAGATACCACTTACTCATCAAAGTGCTGCTTGGGGAGCTGCTTGGTTTAGCTTAATGGCGATCGGCGAAGAAGATAACCTTGAAAATATCGCTAATCATATCCCTATGGGGGATACCATTTACTTTAATCAAGAGCAACACAGCTTATACAAGGATCTCATTTCTTTATTTCTAGAAGCTCAAGCTACACAAGAAGAGATTGCAGCTAAGCTAGCAGCCTATCAAATTAAAACACCATAAAAAAAAACGGTTCATCAGTTGATGAACCGTTTTTCAATTTGTGTCATTATTGTTTTTGGAATTGAGATTCTTCTGTTGAGCCTTTAAGTGCCGTTGTAGAAGATGTTCCACCTGAAACTGCTTGTGAAATCTCATCAAAGTAACCAGTACCTACCTCGCGTTGGTGACGAGTAGCTGTGTACCCTTTTGATTCACTTGCAAATTCAGCTTGTTGTAATTCTGAATATGCACCCATTCCACGTTTCTTGTAGCCATGAGCAAGCTCGAACATACTGTGGTTTAGAGCATGGAAGCCTGCAAGTGTAACGAATTGGAATTTGTAACCCATTTTCCCAAGTTCCACTTGATACGTTTCGATTGTTTCTTTATCAAGATTTGCTTCCCAGTTAAATGATGGTGAACAGTTATAAGCAAGCATTTTACCTGGGAATTTAGCATGGATAGCATCTGCAAATGCTTGTGCTTCTTCAAGTGATGGTTTAGACGTTTCGCACCAGATAAGATCTGCATAAGGAGCATATGCAAGTCCACGAGCAATCGCTTGGTCTAGACCTGGATTTGTACGATAGAATCCTTCTGGAGTACGCTCACCAGTAATGAACGGATGATCAGCAGGATC
Source organism: Bacillus sp. LL01 (assembly GCF_001037965.1). Taxonomy (NCBI): domain Bacteria; kingdom Bacillati; phylum Bacillota; class Bacilli; order Caryophanales; family Bacillaceae; genus Bacillus; species Bacillus sp. LL01. The sequence goes on from NZ_LFEL01000183.1 coordinate 2,324, forward strand.
AATATCACTTGTGATCAAATCAGCTGCATCTGCATCTGTTCTAGCAATTAATAATGTCGGTACGCCACTTACGTCAGCTGCAAGACGAGCTGAGATTAGATTACGTACTGCTGTTTGAGTTGGAATAAGAACTTTACCGCCTAAGTGACCACACTTTTTCTCTGAAGCTAATTGATCTTCTAAGTGAACACCAGACGCTCCAGCTTCAATCATACCTTTCATTAATTCAAATACGTTCAATTGTCCACCAAATCCTGCTTCAGCATCGGCTACAATCGGTGCAAAATAATCGATGTCACCCTCATCTTCCATATGTTGAATCTGATCAGCACGTTGAAGAGCTTGGTTAATGCGCTTTACAACACTCGGCACACTGTTTGCTGGATATAAACTTTGATCCGGATACATTTGACCCGCTAAGTTAGCATCAGCTGCTACTTGCCATCCACTTAGATAAATCGCTTTCAAACCAGCTTTTACTTGTTGTACTGCTTGGTTTCCTGTAAGTGCACCTAGTGCATTAATGTAATCTTCTGTATGCAGATAGTCCCAAAGCTTTTCTGAACCACGCTTAGCTAATGTATGTTCAATTTGCACAGAACCTCTTAATTTAACAACTTCTTCTGCAGTATATGTACGTTCAATTCCTTGCCATCTTTTATCATTTTCCCATTGTGCTTGTAATTGTTCAGCTGCTAACTTTTTGTTTTCTTTTGTCATGATAATCTCTCCCTTTTTTTTAGTTGATGTTGCTGTACGGAATGTACAAGATTCAGAAAAAAATTTTTCTCCCCTTCTGTTCCATAACAGAGTCGCCACTTGCACAAATGATTTCATTTGCTTTCCTTCAAACAGCTATGCACTTGATGTGTCATTACAGCTTTTCCCAATCTAACTCCTCTACAGCATTCAACTTGTTAATTGATCTGCTGCTTGTTCACTCTCACCCCTTCTGTTTTGACCCCTTTAATCTCTCTGTATTATTACAGTTTGTTTCTACGTGTTTTATAATATAACAGTATCAGAATAAAAACAACTGTTTTTTTCTAATTTTTTTGAAAAGTTATACTAATCATGCAAAAAAGCACTAACAAATAAGTTAGTGCTTCTGTTTCAACTTTTATTTATTTTTCATAAACCAAACAAATTCAAGCGAACTTCCTTCATCTTGTGCTTCAAAATACAAAGTATAATCGTCTAATTCATAATGATACGTCCAATAACCGCTTAACTCGTCAATTTCACTTCGATCAGGTGTCCCTAAAGCACGCTTCATCTCATCTGCTGAAACCTTATAATCAGAAATATCCATTGTAATTGCTTCAAGTAAATCATCTTTCTTTGAGAAAATATACGTTGTACGGTCATATGCATAGAAATGACCACCTTCGTACGATCCTTTTTCATTTGGTTCACCCAATTGTGCCACTACCTCGGCTTGTGATTTTCCAATTGCTTGATCTGAAGGGGCAAATACACCGTTGAAGCCCTTCTCAATCCATGTGAAGGAAAGAAAAGATGGGGTCGCAGCAGAAACAACCGAACTTGGACGCTCCAATTCTTCAATATTCATTACAATTGAGTCACCTTGTCCACAACCTGCAAGAATGGATACCATATAGCCTATAAGAAAAAATTTAATAAATTTCATCATTCGCACACCTACCTTTAACCATTTAGAACGTTAATTTAACGGAAATTATATCTATATATAGAGTTACCCTCCATTACCAGTTTTTAAAACGTTCTTTTGTTAAAAATAACTATTCGTGCGATTTTTTTGATTTCCTATCAAAA
>NZ_LFEL01000184.1:0-4117 GCF_001037965.1 Bacillus sp. LL01
GACATCTATTGTGAGATGCCATTAACGTTTGCACAAGTAGCTTTAGGTGATGAAATTGAAGTTCCAACATTAAACGGAAAAGTGAAATTAAAAGTTCCAGCTGGTACACAAACAGGTACAAACTTCCGCTTACGTGGAAAAGGTGTACCGAATGTACATGGTCGCGGTCAAGGAGACCAACATGTACAAGTGCGAGTGGTAACACCGAAGAACTTAACGGAAAAAGAAAAAGAGATGATCCGTGAGTTTGCCAAAATGTCTGGTGGACAACCAGATGAGCAAAATGATAACTTCTTTGCGAAAGTTAGACGTGCGTTTAAAGGCGATTAATCATTATCAATCAATAAATTAATAGAAGCAGCAAAGGACTTAAAGCCTTTGCTGCTTTCTCCCTGTTATGTGACGTCTTGATTTAGGAAATAACTAGGAAAAAAGATGAGGATGGAGTTGGAGAAGTATGAAATGGTCGGAATTTAGTATCCATACGACAGAGGAAGCAGTAGAACCAGTTTGTAATATTTTGCATGAAGCAGGWGCAAGCGGGGTTGTGATTGAAGATCCAATCGACCTTATTAAAGACTGGGGTGTACACTACGGCGAAATTTATCAACTTTCTCCTGATGATTACCCTGAAGATGGCGTCATTGTTAAGGCATATTTTCTAGTAAATAGCTTTCTGCTTGAGACAATTGATGAAGTGAAGGAATCAATCAATAACTTAACAACGTATGAGATTGATCTTGGGCATAACAGCGTTCAGTTAGCAGAAGTGAATGAAGAAGACTGGGCAACGGCTTGGAAGAAATATTATAAGCCGGTGAAAATTTCAAAATCGATTACGATCACTCCAACTTGGGAAGAGTATGAGCCAACAGAAGAAGAGATGGAGATTGAGCTAGACCCTGGCATGGCCTTTGGTACAGGGACCCACCCAACTACTGTTCTATGTATCCAAGCACTTGAGAGTGTCTTAAAAGGTGATGAAGACGTAGTGGATGTAGGAACGGGTTCTGGTGTATTAAGTATCGCTGCGGCAAAGCTAGGTGCTAAAAGTGTCCTTGGCTTAGACTTAGATGAAGTGGCGGTAGAAAGTGCTGCGTTAAATGTTAAACTAAATAACGTAAGTAATGTCGTAAGTGTTCGTCAAAACAACTTACTTGAGCAAGTTGATGGAAAGTATGAGGTCATTGTAGCCAATATTTTGGCAGAAGTCATCGTGCAATTTGTTCAAGATGCGGCAGCGATTCTTAAACCAGGTGGTGCGTTTATCACATCAGGGATCATTAAACGTAAAAAGCAAGAAGTAAAAGATGCTTTAGTAGGTGCTGGGTTTACAATTGAGGAAGTTGTAGAAATGGATGATTGGGTAGCGATCATTTCTAGAGTGTAAGGTCAATTTGCTATTAAAGTGAGGACGATAAGATGCAACGTTATTTTGTATCAGAACATGACATGAAAGCAACTGTTGTAGAAATTACAGGGGATGATGTGAAACATATCTCGCGTGTCATGCGTATGCAAGCCGGTGATGAAATTATTTGTTCGAATAACGCAGGCCGTACCGTACAAGTATCAATTGAACAAATTGCTGACGATAAGGTAGTCGGTTTGATTAAAGCTGAGCTAGAGCCACATACAGAATTACCCATTCAGGTAACGATTGCGCAAGGCCTACCAAAAGGTGATAAACTAGAGTTAATCGTTCAAAAAGGAACAGAACTTGGCGTCAGTCACTTCCAACCGTATGCAGCAGCCCGTTCGATTGTAAAATGGGAAGCTAAAAAGGCGAAGAAGAAAGTCGAACGCCTAGAGAAAATCGCTAAAGAAGCCGCCGAGCAATCGTATCGAGAGCGTATTCCGACTGTTGGTGAGTCTATTTCTTTTGGACACTTACTTAAAGATGCTAAGGGCTATACGCATGTTATTGTTGCATACGAAGAAGCAGCAAAGTCTGGTGAGGCAAGTGCACTAACTAAAGTATTGAATGGTGTGCAAAAAGAAGACTCTCTACTTGTCGTGATTGGACCCGAAGGCGGCCTTGCAGATTCTGAGGTGAAAGAACTGGAAGATGCTGGGGCTATTTTATGCGGGCTTGGTCCAAGAATTATTAGAACGGAAACCGCGCCACTATATGTGATGGCTGCGATTTCCTATCATTTAGAATTAATGAGGTGAAGAAGATGCCTACTGTGGCTTTTCATACATTAGGTTGTAAAGTGAACCATTACGAAACAGAAGCAATTTGGCAGCTGTTTAAAGCAGAAGGATATGAGAAAGTTGAGTACGAACAAACATCTGATGTTTATGTGATTAACACTTGTACCGTAACAAATACAGGTGATAAAAAAAGCCGTCAAGTGATTCGTAGGGCAATTCGAAAGAATCCTGATGCCGTTATTTGTGTAACAGGCTGTTACGCACAAACTTCACCTGCTGAGATTATGGCGATCCCTGGTGTTGATATTGTTGTCGGAACACAAGATCGTACAAAGATGATTGGCTATATCGAGCAGTTTAAAAAAGAACGCGAGCCGATAAATGGAGTAGGAAACATCATGAAGTCTCGCGTCTATGAAGAGCTTGACGTACCTGCATTCACAGACCGTACTCGTGCCTCTCTTAAAATTCAAGAAGGCTGTAACAACTTCTGTACATTTTGTATCATTCCGTGGGCTCGTGGCCTCATGCGTTCACGTGATCCAGAAGAAGTAATCAAGCAAGCAACACAACTAGTAGAAGCTGGCTATAAAGAAATCGTTCTTACAGGTATTCACACAGGTGGATACGGTGAGGACTTAAAAGATTACAGCCTGGCTCGCCTTTTGTTAGACCTTGAGCAAGTAGAAGGCTTAAAACGCATTCGAATTTCATCTATTGAAGCGAGTCAGCTAACGGATGAAGTAATTGATGTGATCGATCGTTCTGAGAAAGTTGTGCGTCACTTGCATATTCCGCTTCAGTCTGGTTCAAACACAGTCCTAAAGCGTATGCGTCGTAAGTATACAATGGAATTCTTTGCAGAGCGCCTTGACCGTCTGAAAGAAGCGTTACCTGGACTTGCGGTGACATCTGATGTAATCGTAGGATTCCCTGGTGAGACTGAAGAAGAGTTCCAWGAAACCTTTGATTTCATTGCGCACCATAAATTTAGTGAGCTTCATGTTTTCCCTTATTCAAAACGTACTGGTACACCTGCAGCCCGCATGGATGAGCAAGTGAATGAAGAAGTGAAAAATAAGCGAGTTCATCGTTTAATTGAACTGTCAAATCAGCTAGCAAAGGAATATTCGTCACAATTTGAAGGAGAAGTTCTTGAAGTGATCCCTGAGGAACGCGACAAGGATAATCCTAATAGTGGCATGTACATTGGCTACACGGATAACTACTTAAAAGTAAAAGTGAAAGCTACTGAAGAGATGATTGGTAAGATCGTAAAAGTGAAAATTGCAAAAGCAGGTTATCCATATAACGAAGGTGAATTTGTTCGTGTTGTAGAAGACGAGGCAATGAAACAAGTAGTGAATGGGTAACAGGTAAAAGGCCATGAGAGATCATGGCCTTTTTATTATGCAAGAGTATTTACACACCTTAACATAACGCAATCGCTTTCAATAGCGTGTATGATTCAAGCTCATTTAGGCGATTAATAGAGTGTTTAAAGAGATTTGGGATACATATTTATCATTTGTGTAAAAATAAGCTCGTCTATTAACGAAATGTATGCTACGATATTAAAGAGGTACGGACAACTTATAAAAAGAAATGAGGAGTTGTAATAATGAGTCAATCAATCGCTAATTTAATCGATCATACTGCTTTAAAAGCGGATACAACAAAGGAACAAATTTTAACCCTTTGTGCTGAAGCAAAAGAATACAAGTTTGCATCTGTATGTGTAAACCCAACGTGGGTCAAACTTGCAGCAGAACAATTGAAGGATGCTGAAGGTGTTGAAGTATGTACGGTTATTGGTTTCCCACTTGGTGCTAACACACCAGAAGTAAAAGCATTTGAAGTAAAAAATGCGATTGGAAATGGAGCGACTGAAGTTGATATGGTTATCAATATTGCAGCGCTTAAAGATAAAGACAATGAGCTTGTAGAACGTGACATTCGT
>NZ_LFEL01000185.1:0-4082 GCF_001037965.1 Bacillus sp. LL01
GAGTACTATTATTACTTAATCAATGGCGAGGTGTGGATATGTTGGAGTTCGTTGTTTTACGTGCACTTGTCGGGCGTATCCCCCTTGTTGCACGCTTAGTTTTTATCGTTTTTCTGTTGGCTACAACGATTGGACTTATCATCCATTTAATCGAACCAACCGTTTTTCCGACTTGGTTTGATGCAGTGTGGTGGGCATTAGTGACGGTTTCTACGGTCGGTTATGGTGACTTTGTACCGATGACGACGATTGGAAGGATCTTAGGCATTCTATTAATCTTTTCTGGTGTTGGTTTTATGACGCTATTTGTTACCTCGCTTGCAGCTAAAACAATTTCAWATGTAAATGCATTTCGTGAAGGGGCGTTGACTTATATGGGAGAAGACCATGTCATTATGATTGGATGGAATGAACGGAGCAGGCATGCAATAGAAAATTTACAAAAGGTGAAGCCAAAGGCCAGTGTAGTATTAATTGATGAGACATTAAAAGAAATTCCTCAAGGGTTTAAGCATATTCACTTTGTAAGGGGAAATAGTAGTGAAGATGCTACTTTAAAACAAGCAAATGTCGGTCTTGCAAGCAGTGTCTTAATTACAGCTCAGAATCAAGGAAGTGAAATCTCCTCAGATGCACAATCTATTTTATCCACACTCGCTGTCAAATCACAACATCCAGAAGTTTATACGATTGTGGAAGTATTAACAACTGAACAAATTGGAAATGCTAAGCGCGCTGGAGCAGATGAAATTATTGAGTCGACTACTTTAACTGGATCGGTCCTGATCAATAGCCTGCTCTATCACCATATGAGTGATRTTCTCGATGATTTACTAACATTTGATGAGAAAAACCAACTAACCTTTCAAGCATTAACAAATGATCAAATCGGGTTGCCATTCGCAAGGTTATTACAAGGTCTTTATGAGAGTGGACAATTGCTAATAGGAGTAAAACGGAATGAAGACGTTTTACTCCACCCGCCACAGGATATGCAAATGCTAGAGAATGACTTATTAATTGTTATTAACAGACTACATGTTAATACAATAAAGTAAGTTCAAGCTCCTGAATTAGACTTCTCGCAACAGTCATATACTTTTGATCTACTTTAGCGTCTTTATCCACAGGCTCTGCAAATTGGTTAAAGACACTATTATAGGTCATCGGAACTAGCCCATTCAATGGGTCTGTGTTGTCATCTAGACCTTTTTGGTAATTATGACTTAATAAGAAAGGTTGTCCTAAGGAGACACTTACTCCACGCTGACCCAACTCACCATCAATCGGTTTAAATGGAATACGGAGAAAGGTATAGCCAACGTCTTCATCAATTTTATAATCAAAAAAACCATGCTCGTAATCCCAATTCCCACCAATACTATAGCCAAGCGGCTTCAATTTCTCTTCTAACGCTTGAAGTTTGAACTCTTTCCCTTCAATAGCAGATTGTAACGCAATCATGCTAAACACCCCTTCGCACACAATTTTATACCCATAGTGTGACCCAAAAAGAAAACAATATGACAAAGAAAAGCGGAAGTGACTGTACTGGCATGCGGTAAAATGAGGGGCAAGTGAGCCTCTCATATCTCTTTTGTGCGAAATTATTGAATTATGAGCGAGTGTGATGGTGTTATGTGCGAAATTCACTGTAATATGTGCGATAGATGGCGTGCTATGGGCTAAATTTTGGTTTTATGTGCTATCGACCAATTATTTCTCATTATATGTGCGAAACAACCTCTTAACACCCCTTCACCACCTCAATATCCTCAAAATTTCTAGCCCCAAAAAAGACCATACGACTAAAACGTCGCATGGCCTTTCCGTAAGTGCATATTTATTTTAAACGCTTTTCAAGTTCAGCTTTCTCAACTTCGAATCCTGGTTTGCCAAGTAGTGCAAACATGTTTTTCTTATAAGCTTCAACACCTGGTTGGTCGAATGGGTTTACTCCAAGTAAATACCCACTAATACCACAAGCTTTCTCGAAGAAATAAATTAAATATCCAAATTGATACTCATTTAATTCTGGGATGTTCACAATTAAATTTGGAACTCCACCATCTGTATGAGCAAGCATTGTACCTTCAAAAGCTTTCTTATTTACAAAATCCATCGTTTCACCAGCAAGGTAATTAAGGCCATCAAGATCGCTATCTGCTTCTTCAATCTTTATTTCTTCGCGTACCTTACCTACGTTTAATACCGTTTCAAACAAGTCACGACGACCATCCTGGACGTATTGTCCMATTGAGTGAAGGTCGGTAGAGAAATCAACAGCTGCTGGGAAAATGCCTTTACCATCTTTCCCTTCACTTTCTCCGTATAGTTGTTTCCACCACTCTGATACGTAGTGAAGAGAGGGTTCGTAGTTTACCATTAGTTCAATTGTTTTCCCTTTATTATAAAAGGCATTACGAACAGCTGCGTATTGATACGCTTGATTTTCAGCTAAGTTTGGATTAGCTAAATCTTCACTAGCATCCGCTGCACCTTTCATTAATGCTTCGATATCAAGTCCACTTACAGCAATCGGAAGAAGACCTACAGCTGTTAGGACTGAGAAGCGTCCACCTACATCATCAGGAATAATAAACGACTCATAGCCTTCCTCTGTGGCAAGTGTCTTAAGAGCACCTTTTTCACGATCAGTGGTTGCATAAATACGACGACGCGCTTCTTCTTTTCCGTATTTCTTCTCTAAGAACTCACGGAAAATACGAAATGCGATAGCTGGCTCAGTAGTTGTACCTGATTTTGAAATCACATTGACTGAGACATCTTTTCCATCAAGTAGTGAAAATAAATCTTTAACGTAGTTTGAAGAGATATTATTCCCTACAAAGAATACTTGTGGTGCTTTGCGTTCTTCTTTTGAAAGAACATTGTAAAAAGAGTGATTAAGGGCTTCGATTGCCGCACGTGCTCCGAGATAAGAACCGCCAATTCCCACAACTAATAACACGTCAGAATCGTTCTTGATTTTATCTGCTGCTGCTTGAATACGTGCAAACTCTTCACGATCATAAGCAGTCGGAAGGTCAATCCATCCTAAAAAATCACTCCCAGCACCCGTCTTATTATGTAGGGCCTCATGTGCTGCCGTCACTGCATCTTGCATGTAATCAATTTCATGTTGTCCAAAAAAAGACAAAGCTTTTGAATAATCAAACTGAATTTTTTCCATGAAGGTAATGCCTCCTTAGTCGTTAACATTCATACCACTATTCACTTTAACCGAATGCACATATAAGAATCAAGTTCAAGAATGAATGTAAGCGGAACCACTTTAAGATTATAGAGAAAACGAAGAAAAAGACGAAAGCTCGCCTTTTTCTTCGTTTACATCATTTATAGTGCAGCAGTTAAAATATTTTCGACATCTTCCTTATTTAGCTTTTTGAAGTTTCCAAATTCCCCATTCTCAGCTGCAATTCCAGCCATACGCTCAATTTGTGAGCGATCAATGTCATAGTCTGCTAAGCGATTCGGTGCACCAATTTTTGTCCAGAAGGCAGATAGCTTCTCAATACCTTCAAGTGCAATATCACGGTCAGACTTCCCTGTAGGATCGACACCAAGTACTCTCGTTGCAAGTTTAACATGACGCTCAATTTTCTCATCAAGGCTATAACGAAGCCAGTGTGGGAAGATAATCGCTAAACCACCTGCATGCGGAATATCATACACCGCTGAAACCGCATGCTCAATGTTATGTGATGCCCAATCACCACGAAGCCCCATTTGCGTAATGCCATTTAGAGCCATCGTGCCACAATATAAGATCGTTTCACGGTGCTCGACATTTTGTAGGTCTTCAAGTAATTTCGGAGCTGTTTCCATCACAGTAAGCAAGATGGATTCCATAATGCGATCTTGCAATAGAGTATTTTCTGCATGGTGGAAATAAGCTTCAATGACATGACTCATCATATCAACCATTCCATAGATCGTTTGATCTTCCGGAACGGACAAAGTATTTTTCGGATCTAAAATAGRRAATGTCGGGAATGAAAATGGGCTACCCCAGCCAACTTTTTGACTTGTTTCCCAGTTTGTAATAACAGAGCCAGCAT
>NZ_LFEL01000186.1:0-4074 GCF_001037965.1 Bacillus sp. LL01
GAGGGGAACGCCAAATGTACACGATCTTTTCTATTTTTGCCTCATTAGCCTACTTAGTCCCTATTATCATCGTTGTCACATGGATGATCATCACTCTAACCTTCCATCGAAAGCAAATCGAGCAAAACAACCGAATCATTGAATTGCTCGAAAATTCGAATGAGAAAAAGGTATTTGATAAAAGCAATCGATAAAGAATCGGCGACTTTGATGTTGCTGATTCTTTAATGTAGATCGCTATCTCCTAGTTTTTTACAGTAAATGATGAGGGAAATGTAGGATTGTTTACTATTTTAGCGTAATTCTACCTCTCGACGGTTTAATATTAAATCGTTTTAGGTATTTCATTGCATATCACAATTTATAACGTTCAATGCTATTTTAATATCAATCTTGATCTATGGTTTAATAAAAAGGTCGCTAAAACTTGTCTTACAAACTAAACATAGAGGGAGTGTTTGCGATTAAAAGTGGTAGTATTGTGTTTAAAGTTTCGGTAGGGTTAGCAGCATTGTTTGTGCTAATAGGTGTAGTCATCCCTACACAATTGGCAGAGGCAATGAATAGTGCTCAAGCGTTTGTACAAGAATCATTTGGCTGGTTTTATCAGCTCGTAACTACGTTCTTCTTACTATTTGCTGCGTTTATGATCTTTAGTAAATTCGGGAAAATTAAGCTTGGAACACCAGAATCAAAACCAGATTACAGCCGTCCGACTTGGTTTGCGATGTTATTTTCTGCTGGAATGGGGATCGGACTTTTATTTTACGGAGTATCTGAACCGATTGCCCATTTTTCAGCCCCACCAATGGGAGAAGGCAGTACAGAGACATCGGCTATTATGGGGATGCGTTATACATGGCTGCACTGGGGCCTGCATGCATGGGCGATTTATGCGATTGTCGCGATGGCTCTTGCTTATCAAAAGTTTAGAAAAGGGGCACCTGGATTAATGAGTGCGACCCTTTACCCGGTGCTTGGTGAAAAGGTGAAAGGCCCGATTGGTCATACGGTCGATATCGTGGCCGTATTTGCGACCTTATTTGGAGTAGCCGCTTCATTAGGTCTAGGTTCTCAGCAAATCAATGCTGGACTGTCCTATTTAATTGGGATTCCAAATCATTTCGGTATTCAAATGGCGATCATGGGAATCATCACGGTGCTCTTTTTGATCTCTGCCAATACGGGGATCTCAAAAGGAATTAAATACTTAAGTAATACCAATATGTCCATCGCAGTCGTCTTATTTTTTACGATGCTTATTTTAGGACCAACGTTATTCTTACTCAATATGTTTACGACAACCTTAGGGAGCTATGCTCAAAACTTGCTGCAAATGGGATTGCGTTTATCTCCATTTGATGAAACGGAAGCAGCCTGGACACAAGGCTGGACTGTTTTCTACTGGGCATGGTGGATTTCATGGACACCATTTGTCGGGATGTTTATTGCCCGCGTATCAAAAGGACGGACGATCCGCGAATTTACCGTTGCCGTTATTTTAGTTCCAACGCTGGTATGTGCGATGTGGTTTACGGTATTTGGCGGAACAGGAATTTTCCTCGAATTGACGCAAGGACTCGATGTTTCAGGTCAATCGTTAGAGACAGCTTTATTCTTTGTCTATCAACAGCTACCACTAGGTGTATTGCTTTCGATATTAACGATCGCGTTGATCACGACATTCTTTGTCACCTCTGCTGACTCTGCTACCTTTGTTCTCGGGATGATGACAACTGGTGGCTCTCTCAATCCATCAACTAAGGTAAAAACGACTTGGGGCATTATCCTTGTCGCAGCAACGAGCGTTCTGATGGCATCAGGCGGACTAGCAGGCCTCCAAACCGCAATTATTGTCAGTGCCTTTCCACTTACATTCATTGTTCTGACGATGTGCTATGGTCTAGTCAAAGCTCTGAACCAAGAGCTGAAAAAGCAAGGACCGTTAAATCCACCACAAGATGTGCGGAAAAAGAAAGCAAGTTAATGAAAAAAGAGTTGGTAGAGAGCAGAAACGCTCCTACCAACTCTTTTTGTGTTTTAGAAAGAGGGTGTTACTTCTCCGGTGTAATGTAAGGAACCATTTCTGCAACTGCTCCTACAGACGCCCCGCGAATAAAGTCTTCGCCCACTAAAACTTCGAGATTTTGCGTTTGGCCCGTTAACATGACGCCTAAGATCTCAACATCTTCAATTAAAGCATCTTCGTTTGCATCTAAAAACTCTTGGATCGCATCATTATATCCCCGGTCATCATACGTTTTAAGTGCGTCCACAAAATGTGGGTACGCATCTTCAGGTGATTCACCTGGATCAAATCCGTAAACCGGCATGCCGGCTGKCCCCATACTTTCATCTCGTATTTCAGAAGTCATGTATAGCCAAACGATATTCAAATTATCTGGAATTCTTTCTTGAATCTCTTGAAAAGGATACGGTTGATCAAACGAAATCGCTACCTCTGCAACATGATTCGCCATCTGTGCAACATCTGCTAATTCGTTCTGTATGCCATCATGATACTCTTCTATGGAAGGGTGATAGAAGGTCGCGACTTTCTTTTTCGTTTGTTTGTCATATTCATAAAATCCGGTATCTGACCAGTAAAAGCCTGGTATTAACTCATTAAAATCTATTTCGCTGCGCAGCCATCCGTACGAACTAGTAAGCGTGCTCCATTGAACGACATAGCCATTAATGTTTTTAGAACGATTCGTTATGATATTGCCGCCGAACATTGATCGGTTGCTTGTCRCTTGAGAATCAATTTGAACATTGGGTTGAGATATGTTGTGATGTAAAAAAAGTGCCTCATGCAGTCTCATCGTACTTTTCGCAGCAAAGTAATTTCCCGTCTTATAAAAGACCGGTAATAGAATTAGTACAACGATGATTGAGATAAGAGCTATTTTTATAATTTGCTTTCGTTTCGCTTTCTTTAACGCCTGTTTTAATGAGATATCCATTAATGTTGTCCTCCGATCTTTGAGTGAATGAATTTCCGTGCACGATACAACTTCTGCTTCACACTGTCTACTTTAATGTCCAAAACAGCGGCAATCTCTTCATAAGATAAATCATAGTAATACTTCAGAAGGAAAACCTCTTTGTATTCTTTTTTTACGTCCTTTAACAGATAGAAAATTTCATCCTTATTTAAAATCGCGTCAAACTCACGATCAGTATGTTGAAGCTTTGAATAAATCTCTTCACTAAAGTAGATGTTCTGCTTTTCTTTTTTTCTCTTTAGATCAATATGTTCATTCAAGGACACTCGAAAAAACCAAGGGCGTAAGTTATTCTCATTCAGGTCATCGAGCAGGGTGTACACTTTATAAAATGTATTTTGAATGATATCTTMCGCATCTTCTTTTGTCGCTCCCTTCACGAGTAACAGCCGAAACACTTCCTCTCCTAATTGGRTAAGATAGGAGGCTAGCAGATTTTCTTTTTTCATTATTTATCCTCCCAACACTTATACAACGAATGGGTATTTCAAAATGTATACACTAAAATCCATTTTATATAAATGAAGGAGGGAATGGAGGATTTTCTGTTTGAGAGTTTAGTTATTTTAATAAGAAATAGGGAGGACAAAATRATTGTAAAAAGTTAGAAAATTAAGATAATATGAGAATGAGAGTTCAATGTAGCTAATGACGTTATTAGGTGCAAAGCCAAAATCAAGGAGGTTTCTATGCTACAGCACTATGAACCATTCAACGTCGAGTCAAACGGGGTCACCATTAACGGAATAAAGGGAGGGTCTGGCCCGCCGTTACTCTTACTTCATGGCTATCCACAAACGCATGTGATGTGGCATAAAGTCATCGATCAATTGGCGGAGAGGTTTACAGTCGTTGCGACAGATCTCCGTGGGTACGGAGATAGCAGTAAGCCTGAAGGGGAGGCTGATCACAGCAACTATTCGAAGCGCGTCATGGCTAAAGACCAAGTGAATGTGATGCGAGAGTTAGGCTTTGAGGAGTTTCATTTGGTAGGACATGACCGCGGTGCAAGAGTGGGATATCGGTTAGCGTTAGACCATCCAGAACAGGTTAAAAAGTATGTCGC
>NZ_LFEL01000187.1:0-4064 GCF_001037965.1 Bacillus sp. LL01
TGCCAGTAGTCATAAGTACCTGAATCAAATCCTGGGCTAAAGAACTCAATTTCTTCTTCTGGCCATTCAGAACGAACATCTGACCAAGTTTCTACACTTTCATCAGTCCACATAGTTGTTAATTCTTCAACAGTTAAATAATCAACAAAGTCATTTTGCTGACTGACTACAACTGATAAACCATCAAACGCTACCGGTAATTCAATATATTCAATGCCATTTTCTTCTGCAATTTCAGCTTCTTCATCTTTAATAGGACGAGATGCATTACTAATATCTGTTTCCCCTACTGTAAAGCGTTTAAAGCCACCACCTGTACCAGATACACCAACTGGAGCACGAACACCAGGTTGTTCCGTGGAATACTCTTCAGAAACAGCTTCCATGATTGGGAACACTGTAGATGAACCATCGATCGCAACTYCTCCAGATAGATCTCCTGCTTCAGTCTCTTCACTTGCCGCTTCTTCTGAAGATGTATCTTCAGAGCCTGTCTCTGTTTGGGCTTCTTCAGATCCATTACCACATGCTGTGACAAACACCATAAGTGCTGCTGCCATTAAGAACAATAATACGTTTTTTACATTCACTGAATTGTCCTCCCTTTTCTGTAGGAAAAATATTTTCGTAAGTGGTCTCTCCCTCTCACAATTGCTAGTATAGATGCGCAATATTAAGTAGGTATGATTACTGTGTAAAGGTTTTGTAAACCGTTGTTAAAATAGATAGAAACATGTCTAAATAGGGTATAGAAATTGATATGTATAAATTACCAAATAAAAACTCTAAGTTTATTTACGGGTGCCTGTGCTCCTCATAGCAGTACTTACTTATCTATAAATCATCATTATTTCCAATTCTTCATTTTATATATTGCAACATCTATTAATCTGAGTTAGGATATAGTCTAAGTATTTTATCTATTTAAAATTTTATAAGTTCATGCAAAAGGTGGTTTGGATTAAATGTCCAAGCCTTAAAAGGGAAGTTCGGTTAAAAGCCGACACGGTCGCGCCACTGTAAGAGTGAGCTGCTTATGATATACCACTATTTGATATTGTTATGAAGCACAATATTGAATGGGAAGGAATAAGTTAGCGATGAACTCGAGTCAGGAGACCTGCCTTTTGTACGCACTAGTACCTACGCGTTTATTAGGGAGGAGTGATCGATATGTTTTGGCCATTGGTTTATGATAATCCGGGTTAATTCTGTACATGTGATCTCTCTTTCTTTTAGGAAAGAGAGTTTTTTGTTTTATCGCATACAAACTATTAATCTTCGGAGGGAATTAAACATGAATATTATACAGTCAAACTTAGGGTATCCACGAATCGGAAAGAACAGAGAATGGAAGCGTCTATTAGAAAAGTATTGGTCAAAAAAGATAACAAGAGTTACGTTTGAATTAGAGATGAAAAAATTAAGAATCGATTATCTAAACACCCAAAAAGCACTAGGAGTTGAGCTGATACCAATTGGTGATTTTAGTTATTATGATCAGGTGCTTGATACTGCGGTTATGTTTGGCCTTATTCCTAAACGTTTTCAATCAATGGAAGCAGCTTCGTTGGAGCAATATTTCGCCATTGCCAGAGGAACAGATCAACATGTCGCTTCAGAAATGACTAAGTGGTTCAATACCAACTATCACTATCTTGTACCTGAATTAAAAGAGGTAACGCCTACCTTGACTCATAACCGACTACTTACATTATTTAATGAAGCAAAATATGAACTTGGTATTGTCGGAAAACCCGTTATTGTAGGGCCTATCACCCTTCTCTCACTATCAAAAGGCTATCATACCGAGGACTTTAAGGAGATTATTCCGCAACTCATCCCCCTTTATATCAAGGTTTTTAAAGAACTTGAGCAAGCTGGAGCAGAATGGATTCAAGTTGATGAACCGATTCTCGCTCAAAATGTTAATCAAGAAATGATCGAATTATTTAAAGAAGTGTATGCTAATTTTAATGATGCGTTACCGGAATTAAACCTCCTTCTTCAAACGTATTTTGGATCAATTGATCATTATAAAGAAATTACACAATTACCCGTTGCAGGAATTGGACTTGATTTTGTTCATGACAATGGAGAGAACTTGAAACAGTTGAGGGCGTTTGGTTTTCCTCAAGATAAATTCTTGGCTTGCGGAGTCATTGATGGTCGTTCTATATGGAAGAGTAACCTAATAGATAAATACGAACATGTAAAAGAACTCTCTGCGTATACTCAAAACCTGATCATTCAACCTTCATGCTCCTTGTTACATGTACCTGTTACGACCGCTGGTGAAAAAAACCTTGACCAGGAGTTTGTCGATGTTCTAGCCTTTGCTAATGAGAAATTAGAGGAAGTAGCCTTACTAGGAAATGTAATTAGAAATCGAGAAAAGCAGGAGGAGTTAAAAAAGTATAGTTATTCAATTATTGAATTTCATAAAAATACAAATCGTATAAACATGGAAGTTCAACGTCAACTTGCGAATGTAGATGGTCTTGCTACATCAAGAACACCTTTTGAAGAGAGAAAAAGATCTCAAAAAGAAAAATGGCAGCTACCTACTCTGCCTACTACAACGATTGGGAGTTTTCCACAGACTAAAGAAGTCCGCACTAATCGACTTAGTTATAAGAAAGGCTCTTTATCAGCAGAGGAGTACGAAAGATTTATTGAAGATGAGATCCAGAAATGGGTAACGATTCAAGAAGAAATTGGACTTGATGTGTTCGTTCATGGTGAGTTTGAACGGACAGATATGGTGGAGTTTTTTGGTCAAAGACTGAACGGGATGGAAGTGACAATAAATGGATGGGTTCAATCCTACGGCTCACGTTGCGYAAAACCTCCAATCATTTCAGGTGATATCTCATTTGCACAACCAATGACTTTAAAGGAAACCGTATACGCTAAATCACTAACATCAAAGCCAATGAAAGGCATGCTCACAGGTCCAGTGACCATTTTAAATTGGTCTTTTGAACGGGATGATACAACAAGAAAAGAAATGCTGAACCAGTTAGCACTGGCCATCCGTGTCGAAATTAATGAACTTGAAACGCATGGTATTGAAATGATTCAAGTAGATGAGCCAGCTCTTCGTGAAGGACTTCCATTAAAGGAAAAAGAAAGAGAAGCTTATTTAACAGATGCTGTGACCGCCTTTATCATAGCCACAGGTGGGGTGGCCGATACGACACAAATTCATACTCACATGTGTTATTCTGAGTTCGATGAAATTATTGAGACCATTGACGCACTTGATGCAGATGTTATTTCAATTGAAGCATCTCGAAGTCATGGGGAGATTATTCATACATTTGAACGATTTGATTATACGAAAGATATTGGTCTAGGTGTCTATGATATTCATAGTCCACGAATCCCTAACGAACAAGAGATGAGACAAAATCTTGAGCGTGCACTAAGGGTATTAAAGACCAATCAATTTTGGGTCAATCYTGATTGCGGATTAAAAACACGTTCACCTGAAGAAACCATTGAAGCTTTGAAAGTCATGGTAGAGACTGCCAAGAAGGTACGCTCTACTTTAAAAGCTGGTGTAACAAAATGAATTCTTCCCAATCAACTAGTTACTCTAGGACAATCCAGTCAAGATTAGTCCTTCCACCAGATACGAATCATCTGAAAACGATCTTTGGTGGGCAAGTTCTTTCCTTTATCGATGAAATAGCTGCCATTACAGCCATGAAGCATGCAGGAAGTGTCGTTGTAACAGCCTCAATTGATTCAGTCGATTTTTTATCTTCTGCATCTGTAGGCGACCTATTAGAGCTTGAATCGTTTATTACTTCTACTGGTCGTACGTCAATGGAGGTATTTGTAAAAGTTCATTCCACTAATCTTCTTACTCGGGTAAAAACGTTAACAACGAAGTCCTTTCTGACCATGGTAGCCGTGGATGACGATAAAAAGCCTATCCCGGTTCCGAAGATCATTCCTGAAAGCGATGAAGAGAAGCAGCTTTGCCTAACAGCAGCTGCTAGAAAAGAAAACCGCTTAAATCGTTCACTCATCAATTAAACAAATGAAAAGAGCAG
>NZ_LFEL01000188.1:0-4053 GCF_001037965.1 Bacillus sp. LL01
ATCTTAGCTTCTTTTAATAATTCTTCTAAGTGATGGATATGGAAGTTACTAACACCAATTGCACGTACTCGCCCTTCCTTGTAGAGCTTCTCTAATGCCTTCCATGTCTCAACAAATTTGCCCTCAACCGGCCAATGGATAAGATACAAATCAAGATAATCAAGGTCTAACCTTTTCAAACTAGCATCAAATGCAGCAAGAGTCGTGTCATATCCTTGATCAGCATTCCACACTTTCGAAGTAATGAATAGTTCTTCTCGAGAAACACCTGCTTCTTTAATCCCTTTGCCAACCCCTTCTTCATTTTTATAAATAGCAGCTGTATCAATGCTGCGATAACCATTTTCTATTRCATTTCGAACAGAATCAGCAGCCTCAGAGCCACCTTTCACTTTAAATACGCCAAGCCCAAACCAAGGCATCTCTACACCATTATGTAATGTCGTTGTATCTTTTAAACTTGTTACCATTATGTCATCTCCTTCATATTTAATAGATCTCTTTTAATAGACCTCTTCTATTTTCCTACAATTCGGTCAATAATGACAAGTTTAATTTTCCATTCACTTTAAAATAAAGGAAAGAGAAGCTTATTTACTCGCTTCTCTTTCCTTTATTTCTTTGCTAATCTCCATAAATAATTTGATATCATCAAACACTTTCTCTAAACTTAATGTCCAAAACTCAGAGCATGTAGGATCCATCCCAGTATGCTTTTCTATAAGCTCTTCAACCGAAAGTACAGATGCATCGATTAACATTTCATCAAATAACTCTCCTGGTCGATCTGATTTCTCGAGGACCTTATAGAAACCGATACTTAATAAATGCGCAATCGTGTAGGGATAATGGCCAAATGGTTTATGAGTAAAGTAAAAATGACGTAACGAGGCCCAAAATGTTGGTTCGTATGAATCAAAAAGATCGCCCATCACTTCTTTTTGGACATCTTCCATCAATTGATTCAACTCACTTGCTCTCACAAAACCATGCTTCCGCTTTTCATAGAGTTCAACTTCAAACTGATGACGAATATAACTATTTAGAATGGTAACCAAATCTCTTACAAGTTGCTGATTTAAGAGATGGAGCTTTTCTTTAGGATCTATTGCTGCCTCAATCGCCGCTCGCATCACGATCGTTTCTGTTAATGTAGAAGCAAGTTCAGCCATGACCATTGGACAATCTTGTCGATACATAGGCAGCTCCTGCAACAATCGATACTGATAAGCATGTCCTATCTCATGGGCTAACACGCCCACACTTTCAAGGTTCTCATGATAGTGCATGAAAATCCTTGATTCTTTATTAATAGGCATAGGTGCGCAGAATGCACCAGGACTCTTAAGATCACTAGGTTCGGCGTCCACCCAATTATCATTAATGATTTGTCGGGTAAATTCAGCTAGCCTAGGGTCAAAGGAATGGAGATGCTGCTCAATAAAAGCCACCCCTTCGTTAAATGGTACAACTTTTCCTTGTTGCTCTAATGCTAGGGGAGCAAATTGATCCGTCCAAGATAATTCCGTTGCCTGAAACAGAACTTTTTTTTGCTTAATATAATCATAGAATGGCTGTCTATTCTCCAGTACTGCTTGCCACATCGCATCTAATGTCGTCTCTGTTAAGCGATTTGCATCTAATGATTCTTTTAAAAAGGAACCCCAACCACGTTCTTTGTACTGGCTCAATCGAAATCCCGCAATATGATTAATCGCTTTTGCGCAAATCGGAGATTCTCTCTCCCACTCCGTTTTCCACTGTTCAAATCCTTTTAAGCGGATGTCCCTTTCCGACCCATAGTAAATGAGAGCAGGAACATTTTGCGCTTTGACTTCCTTCCCATTCAATATAATAGAAATCCTACTAGCAGCTAGCTGATTCATCTCTCCCCATGCATGAAGGCCATCTGCTTGCAAGGACCTCATCGCTGCTTCAATCGAATCATTATTTAACTGTAATTGCTGATAACGTCTGCGATCGAGGAGCGCTTTAATGTCTCTTACTCGAGTATCTTGAAGGACGGCCCCCCAGTCCCTTTCTGAAGCACAGGCAAACATTTGGTCTAACGTCGTCTCAAGCATTTGATAACGGCTATACACTTCATTTACAGAATGACGCCAACCTGCTGCCTCCTCATTGGTCGTATCGATAGAATGTAAACAGATTACGTATTCAAAAAGTTGATACCACTTTAGATAAATGTCTTGCGCCTCAAGTACATTTTGGATAATATCTTCTTTGTTTGCTGTATGTCTATCAACTTCAAACATTGCAAGTCGCTGGTCTACTTCGTTTAGTGCCTTCTTGACTTCTATTTCTGGAAGACCCTTTGGCTCGATCCTTTCTAAATCCCACTTCATTCACTAAAACCTCCATTATTACCATCATTTAAATGTCTATTTCACTAAATAGGTTTTGGTGATTTTTTCGTATATAGGTCGTTCTTTTTTGAAAAAGGACACAATCATAAACGGAAAAAGGATATACTTCAAGAGCTCACGGTACAGTAAGCGCCATACGCTTGGCTTTTCTGCTTTTTCATCGTAAACATGTAGGTCAACAATCATCATTCCAAAAGAACGACGTGCCCGAATGACATAGAGTAGATGCACACCAATAAAGACGATCGCCAATATTCCCCAATTAATCAGAAGCAAATCAAATTCATTTTGCCACACATAATACGAGAAACCAGCTGCATCATCATAAGGAGATTGCGACTTCACCATTAACCAAGAAGTCGTACCAGCAGCTGTTAAGATCATCACTACTGACAAAAATAAAAAGTCATAAAACGCAGCAAGTAACCTGTACCAACCATTTGCCCATTCATTTTTATTAAGCAATCTCTCTTTCCAATCAATGACCATACACATTCCCCCTTACTAATCCTTCTTATAATAACATAATTTTCTAAATAATCACTTTACCTTTCTACGCCGCTCGCTTTAATAGATTTCATATTTTTAAAAGATCATGCTTAAGCTCATGAGAGGATTGAAGAATCAGCACCTTTCATGTAAAATGAATCAGTGAGAATGGATGGCAATTACATACAAAAACTTGATAAAGAGGTGCCTTACTAATGAGTAACGAAAAAGTTTTAGTGTTCGGACATAAGAATCCAGATACGGATACGATCTGTTCTGCTCTTGTTTATGCAGACTTAAAAAGCAAATTAGGGATGAACGTCGAACCAGTTCGTTTAGGAGAAATCAATGAAGAAACTGCTTTCGCCCTTGATTTCTTTCAAGCTGAAAAGCCTCGTCTAGTCGAAAATGTGTCAAATGAGGTGGAGCAAGTAGCTCTTGTTGACCACAATGAGTTTCAACAAAGTGTGAGTGATATTGAGAGCGTGAAGATTATCGAAGTAGTTGATCACCACCGTATCGCTAATTTCCAAACAAAAGAACCTCTTAACTTCCGCGTTGAGCCTGTTGGATGTACGACAACAATTCTTCGTAAAATGAACCTTGAAAACAATGTTGAGATCACAAAGCAAATGGCAGGTTTAATGGTATCAGCTATTATTTCTGATTCRTTATTATTTAAATCTCCAACATGCACGGATGAAGATGTAGAAGCTGCAAAGAGTCTGGCTGAAATTGCTGAAATTAACCTTGATGAATATGGACTTAATATGCTGAAAGCTGGTACGAAACTTGAAAATCGCTCTGCAAAGCAAATCATCTCCATTGATAGTAAAGAATTCCCGATGGGTGAAAAGTTAGTGGAAGTTGCACAAGTAAATACAGTCGATGTAGCTGAAGTATTAGCAAGAAAAAAAGAAATTGCTGAGGAAATCAATGCGACGATTGAATCTAAAAACTTAGAGGTGTTCGTTCTTGCGATTACAGATATCTTAGAAGGCGACTCTACCATTTTAACTTATGGCAATGGCGTTACAAAAGTCGAAGAAGCTTTTGACGTTGCTGTTACAGAAAATACTGCCCTGCTTAAAGGTGTTGTATCAAGAAAGAAACAAATCATTCCTGCCTTAACAAAAGCAATCAGTTAATATAATCTAAGTTGAACCTTTCTCCGTAGAAC
>NZ_LFEL01000189.1:0-4032 GCF_001037965.1 Bacillus sp. LL01
CAGTTACGTGGTCGTGCTGGTCGTCAAGGGGATCCGGGTTCATCGCAATTCTACCTTTCAATGGAAGATGAATTAATGCGTCGCTTCGGTTCTGATAATATGCGCTCGATGATGGAACGTCTTGGAATGGAAGAAGACCAACCGATTGAGAGCCGTCTTGTTTCCCGTGCTGTTGAAACGGCACAAAAACGAGTCGAAGGAAACAACTTCGATGCTCGTAAACAAATTCTTCAATATGATGATGTTATGCGCGAGCAACGTGAGATCATTTACAAGCAACGTATKGAAGTGCTTGAGTCTGACAACTTACGTAAAATTGTAGAGACGATGATTAAAGATGTGATCGATCGTACGGTTCGCCTGCATACACCAGAAAGCGAAGTGCCAGAGGATTGGGATCTAATGGCAGTTGTCAATTACATGAATGCGAACCTCCTGCAAGAAGGCGAGCTTGATGAAAAGGATATTAAAGGCTTAGATCCTGAAGAAATGGTTGAAGTRATCACGGAGAAAGTGGTTGCTCGTTATAACGAAAAAGAAGAGCAGTTCACTCCAGAACATATGCGTGAGTTTGAGAAGGTTATTATGCTTCGTACCGTTGATCGCAAATGGATGAACCATATCGACCAAATGGATCAGCTGCGTCAAGGGATCCACCTTCGTGCGTATGGTCAAAATGATCCATTACGTGAATACCGTTTTGAAGGATTCGAAATGTTTGAAGCAATGATTGCTTCGATTGAAGAAGAAGTGTCGATGTACATCATGAAAGCGCAAGTCCAACAAAACCTTGAGCGTCAAAAGGTGGCAGAAGGAAAAGCGGTTCATCAAGATACATCAAAACAAGAGCCTAAAAAGAAAAAGCCAATCCGTAAAGGCGAAGTGATCGGACGTAATGATGCGTGCATTTGCGGAAGTGGTAAGAAATATAAAAATTGCTGCGGGGCGGCAAAATAATCGTTTCCTAGCATATGCTTGATCAAGGTGGAGTCCCGCAACCTGCGGGCTCCTTTAGCCTTTTTGACCTAAAATAGGGCAAGCTATTATTTAGATGAGGTGAGAAGATGGAATTAGTAGAAGTAAAGCAAGAACTAGCGTCAATGGTAAAACGTTTAGAAGACTTTAGGGGGTCTCTTTGACTTAGAAGCCAAGCAAGAACGTATGGCTGAGCTCGATGAATTTATGACGGACCCTGACTTTTGGAATGATCAAGAATCAGCTCAAACTGTGATTAACGAATCAAATGCCTTAAAAGAACAAGTCAACGTTTTCTTAGAGCTTGAAGAAGAGTATGAGAACCTTGAAGTCTCTTATGAGCTTGTAAAAGAAGAAGCGGATGAGGGTTTGGAGAAAGAACTTGAGGCAGGCGTAAAGGATTTAGCTACGCGTTTAAATGAGTTCGAACTCCAGCTTCTTTTAAGTGAGCCATACGATAAAAACAATGCGATTCTTGAGTTGCATCCTGGTGCTGGTGGTACGGAATCTCAAGACTGGGCATCGATGCTTCTTCGTATGTATACGCGCTGGTCTGAACAACGCGGCTTTAAAGTCGAGACGATGGACTATTTAGCAGGCGATGAGGCAGGCGTGAAGAGTGTAACCCTTCTCATCAAAGGCCATAATGCGTATGGCTATTTGAAAGCGGAAAAAGGAGTACATCGCCTCGTTCGTATTTCGCCATTTGACTCATCAGGCCGCAGACACACCTCGTTCGTATCATGTGAAGTGATGCCGGAGCTTGATGATACGGTTGACATCGACATTCGTACAGAGGATTTAAAAGTTGATACGTATCGAGCAAGCGGTGCGGGGGGACAGCATATTAACACAACGGACTCTGCTATCCGTATTACACACTTACCGACAAACACGGTCGTAACATGTCAGAACGAACGTTCACAGATTAAAAACCGTGAGTCAGCAATGAAAATGTTAAAGGCTAAATTGTATCAACTAGAGATCGAAAAGCAACAACAAGAGCTAGATGAGATTCGTGGCGAGCAAAAGGATATTGGCTGGGGAAGCCAAATTCGCTCCTATGTCTTTCACCCATACAGCCTCGTAAAAGACCACCGTACCAATTTTGAAATTGGGAACACAAATGGCGTCATGGACGGAGATTTAGACGGATTTATCAATGCCTACCTGCGCTCATCTTTGAAGATGTAAGCTGGAAAGACTGTTCTGTGGAACAGTCTTTTTTGGTGTGGAGCTTGAGCGGAGCGGGGGCAGGGAGAAGAGCGGGGATTTCGCACATATCGAGCTTCAGCTCGCTCATATATATGACCCTCGCACATAAAAAGCCAAAGCCGCACATGAGAGCGACGATAGCGCTCATAAAAGGAGAAAAGCGCCCATATTAGGTCCCGGCTCGCACATAAGGCGGGGAATATCGCACATACCGGTATATGAGCGGAACACGAGCATGAGCATGGGCATGAGCATGAGCATGGGCAGTGGTTTCGCACATATGAGGCTTCAGCTCGCTCATATGTATGGCGYTCGCACATAAAAAGCCAAAGCCGCACATAAGAGCGACGATAGCACTCATAAAAGGAGAAAAGCGCCCATATTAGGTCCCGGCTCGCACATAAGGCGGGAGATATCGCACATATAGATATATGAGCGAACCCTCATTCAAGCCGCACAATCTCTTTACCGCATTAGCACAATCGCATTTACAGCGTGGGGACGTGGTGCTATACTACCGAAGGATTTAGGACATACTATGAAGAAAAGTGAGTGTGACAAGCATGGGGAAAACGAAGAGACGGCGTGAGYCACGCAGCCGTTTAATGCAAGGAATGATTGATTATACGTATATTTTAATTGGTTCAGCAATCGTGGCATTGGCATTTAATTTATTTTTACTACCGAATAAAATTGCGTCGGGTGGCGTCAGCGGGATTAGTACGATTTTGACCCATACGGTCGGTTTTGAGCCCGCCTACACATTATGGGCTTTCAATATTCCGTTATTCATTTTAGGTTTGTTTTTACTTGGGGGCTTTAAATATGGAGCGAAAACGTTAGTCGGGACAATCTTTTTGCCATTTGTCGTTTTCATTTCAAGAGATTGGTCGGTCGGTATTGAGGATCCACTACTTGGGGCTTTATTTGGTGGAATTGGTGTAGGGCTTGGTCTTGGGACTGTGTTCCGTGCAAATGCAAGCACGGGGGGAACAGATTTAGCGGCACAAATTTTTAATAAATATTCGGGTGTGTCACTCGGGCTATGTGTGTTTGCAATAGATGGTCTGATTGTCGCGACGTCAGCTGTCTTTTTTGGTCTAGAATTAGCACTTTATGCCTTAATTGCATTATTTGTTACAGGAAAGACGATTGATTTAGTGCAATTGGGGGTAGGATATGCAAAGGTAGCTCTTATTATCTCTGATCATCAAGAGGAAGTTCGCCAAAGCATCTTAAAAGATGTCGATCGTGGCGTTACGAAGCTAAGTGGACAGGGTGGATATACGGATGCTGAGCGTCCTGTGTTGATGTGTGTGGTTAACCAGCAGGAGGTCACAAAATTGAAACAAATTGTCCGAGCCGTTGATCCAAAAGCATTTGTCATTGTTACGAACGCAACTGAGGTGCTAGGAGAAGGATTCAAACGAGCGTAAGGGGTAATAAATCGGCTATAATAAGTAGATGGGAATATACCCATAACTATCCAATTTAAAAAGGAGGAATACATCATGAAAAAATTTCTACTAGCACTTGGTTTAGTCGTTACTCTTGCAGCGTGTGGTGGCGGTGACGAGGCAGCTCCGCCAGTTGATGAGGAATCTCCAGCAGTGGATGAAGCTCCTGAGAGTGAAGAAGGAGCTACAGATGAGGATGCAACAGCAGGCGACTACGATGCTGAATCAGCTCGCGCTACATATGAGCAAAGCTGTATCGCCTGTCACGGTGGCGATCTTGAAGGTGCGTCTGGTCCAGCTCTAGAAGGAGCTGGCCTATCAGCAGCTGATATTGAAGACATCATTCATAATGGACAAGGCTCAATGCCTGCTCAAAACTTAGAAG
>NZ_LFEL01000019.1:0-15629 GCF_001037965.1 Bacillus sp. LL01
AGTAATGATGAGGAGCGTGTAATTGTTGCAGTCAATAAAGGAGCAGAAGCAACAGTTGCCTTAAACGAAGAGCTCACTCTTCAACATGTGCTCACTGGTGAGACGATCACAGCAAATGAGCTCACAATTGAAGGGGATTCATTTGCAACATATGTTGTAGTGGATGATGTAAATGTGGAGCATGTTACGTTGCAAGGCATTGCAGCTCAAAATATTGAGTTAACCTATGACGAGGTAGCGGGGGTGTGGCGCTCAGAAGGCATTCACCTTAAAAATAAACAAACCGTTACATTTAATTATGTGATCAACGGAGCACATTCAACCGGTGAATTAATTTTTACCCCAAATCGAGGCGGGAAATTCGAATTTGTCTTTGATCCCGAGCAACCAGAACAAGTAACCGTGCTACATCCGAGTGATAAAAAGGGGAATAAATAGAAAGAAGTGCGCATTTGCGCACTTCTTTTTTGCTTATTAAATTCCTCATAAAGGCTTTGCGTACAAAATATAACGATCGGGAGCATTCCCGATAAATGAAAAGGGGTAGCAAGTTGTAATGACTAGTTCTTCATAATCTTTATGAAGAGTCACAATAGAGAGGTCATCCTCTTGTACAACCTTGGAAGAGGACATGAAATATGTAAATTCTCCCTGTGGTAGGTGAATAATAATCTCATCTCCAGGTTGGATTTCTCCTAGTTTGCGAAATACCGTATCGCGATGACCTGATAAGACAATTTGTGAACCATCTGCGGGCAAGGCGGATCCGTTAAAAAGGCCCACCCCTCGCTCTAATTCATCTGGGTCAGTACCATTAATGATGGGAAGCTCTTCGTTTAGTGTGGGGAAAGACAAAATGCCAATCGTTTCACCAGTGGCAGAAGGATTATCTGAAGTGGGAGAAGCTTCTTGATGGACGATATTCCTACTTTCATTTAACCCCTCTGCAATCTTAGTGCGACTATTTGTTATCTCCCACACAGCAAACCCAATAAAGATTAATCCAATCACAAGCAACGAATAAGAGATCAATCTCACTGCCATCCCCCTTAATCAATCGGTTAAAAACAAAAAACACTACCCTCTATTTTCATTAATTGTCCTTTTGTTTTCTCTCTTCTGCTTCTAATCCTTTTCGAACTAGCTCCATAAAAGCTGCTGTTCTAGTGGAGATGCCTTCTCGTTCTTGATATTCCTCTACTTTTAAAATTAATTGCTCGGGAATCCTCATATCAATCCGTTGTGTTTTTACTCTCATTTTATCCTCCGAAAGGGTCTACACCTTAGTGTAATATCATCTTCAATTAGTTTGACTGTTAAGAACATTATACCATCACATATTCTTCGGATAAACAGGGTTTTAACAGGTAAGACCTCTTAATTTCACTCATCAAAAATATAAGCAGCTATAAAAAAGACGTAAAAAATACTTGAATTGTACGTTTATTTAATGGTAGCTTTAGTTTGATCATTCAAAATTTAGCGGGGTGACGGGATGGAACTTGTATCAGCTGTTATAAAAAGAACAGCCATTCTTCTTTTAAAGGACGGGAATGGGGTGGGCACACTCTTTGTTGGAGGAGTTCGCAGAGGACAGTGTAGTTTTGAATGTACAAAACAGAAAATAGAATCGTATAAAGACCGTACCTATCTTGATTGGCAATACAAAAAAATCCACCAAGCATATAACTGGAATCTCATTGAACAGCATTACCGCGTAAATGTAAAAACGTAATTCGACAGGGTATGTCGAGAAGAAAATAAAAGAATAATCCGAAAATACTTGAATTGTACGTGAATTATGTGTACATTTAAGTTGTTCGATATAGTGAAATGTAAAACAATAAAGAATGCTGATAAGGGTGATGAGTATTGAGAAGCTTGACTGAGTTGAAGAAATGGTTAATCAGTATATCTCTATTCGGTCTCATTATAGGCGGGGTGACTGTTGGAACCTTCTCTTGGTTTTTATCTTCAGCACTTGTAGAAGGGAAAATCCAAAACGCACAACTTGAGATTAACGTATTAGACGGAGCAGCCGGAATCGAGTTTTTAAGTGAACATGATCGTCTCGTATTAGGGAAGAAAGTTATATCCAAGCCTCTTACGTTTGTAAATAGTGGAGACGAAGCGATGAAGGTATCAGGAAAGCTAGATATCGATCTCATCCATTCTGGTGAAAAGAATGCTCCTAATAATAAGTTGAAGGATGTTCTTGTTACAGTAAAAATTAAACAAAACGGCAACGTCATTGACACGTTTGAAACGACAGGGGATAAAATGGGAGACAAAAATATCTTAAGGAAATTTTCAAATGGCATGGAAAAGAGTGAAACCTTCGAGGTGGAAATGACAATGGAACTTAAAAAGAATCCAGGGAATAAACTTCAAGATCTATCGGTCAAACCTTCTATTCTAGTTGAAGCAAAACAGATAGATAGTAAGGAGTAGATGCATATGAAAAACAAATGGATCTACTTTTTAATAGCCATTTTTTTATTCAACTGCATTCCAATTAATGTAGCTGCAAGTGAAGTACACTCAAAGCAACAAGGGGAGCTAAGTCTTTTTGAAGATGGTTTACGATTGGCCCCATCTAGAAATAGTGGTTTGCAAACGGTCACCCTAGAAAACACACAGGAAAAGAGTTTAGCGACAGATCTATTATTTGAATTTGATTACCGTCATGCTAATGGTCAACTAGAAAATGGGATGTTATCTTACTACGAGGCTATGTCAGAAGTCTTTCTGAACGACAAGCATGTAGAAACGTTCAGTTGGAGTTCCCTTGCGACCTTTCAATATGAGTTTAATGCAAAGCTTCAAAATCTAAGCTTGCAAAAGAACGACCAAGTAAAAATCATCTTTGATATTCACTTAATAAAAGAGGCTTCCAACGATATGCAAAATGGGGTACTCCACGGGAAGTTGAGTGCTGAATCTGAGGGCGCTCTTCTAACCACTTCTCCAACCGAACAAAGAAAATCTAAAACTACTTCCGAGCAACGCGGGACAAATGATCAATTATTCCTATTAGGCAAGCCTACTAGCTTTAAGCACCCAGGTTTAGAAGGCAATCATAAATTACCTTCAACGAGTACAAATATGTACAACTATTTATTAATAGGATGTCTATTAATTATTATTGCAGGTTTCATCCGAGTCTTTGCCGCAGAGAGACTATCGGAGAATAGGGGGTAAATACATGCTTTCTCGGAAAAGGAAGTATCAATTATTAAGGAGTCAACAAAATCGTAAAATAACCTATCTTGTTAGTATTATGTTTTTGTTTASCTTTCTTATTCTAAGTGGGATGAACCTGCTCATTCATACATCGCATTCCTACTTTACCCAAGCTTTAGAAGTTCATGGTCAAGCCATACCGATTGAACAAGAAGAAGAGCTAGAGGAAGAAGAAAAAGAAATGATCGATGAGGTGGTTGAGGAAGAAGAAGGTGGTGAGTTTTCAGAAGATTCAGAAAAAGAAACGAATGAGCCGTTAGATGAAATTGAAAAAGAAGTAGACACAGAGGATTCGAAGGCTATAGAAAAGGTCAAAGAGGAGAAACAAGAAGAAAAACATCCTAAAGAGAAAGAAGCTAAACAGGCAGAGAAGGCAGTAGAGCCAGCTATTGAAGACGATAAGCAAGAGCAAGTTTCTGAGCCAAAAGAAGAAGAAAAGGTCGAGGTCATTGAGAAACCTGCTGAAAAACCTGAGGAACCAAAAGAGGTAAAGGTAACACAAGTAGAAAAAATGAGCGAACCAAAGAAGGAAGAAGGAGAAAAAGAGGCTTCTCCAGAGGCAAAAGACAACACAGAAACAAATGAGAATGGGGAGAAGTCCAATGGAGGGTAATGAAGCAACGTTTGGGAACAGGGTTGCCTACTATCGTAAACAGAAGAACTTATCACTTACTGAGTTAGCGAATAGAACAGGGATTACCAAAAGTTATTTAAGCGATATAGAACGCAATCACAAGGATAATCCTTCTATTAAGATCGTCACAAAGCTTGCTAATGAGCTTGAAGTTCAGTTGCCTCACCTCGTATTTGGARGGGATCGAGAAGTGAGGCTAGATGAGGATTGGATTAGGATTATTTACATGGCCATTCAAAAGGGAATCAAGAAAAACGAGCTCATTCATTTTATTGAAGGAAGATCCGTAGTAGAAAAGTATCATTTAGGACGTGATGCGAAATTTGTAGAAAAGTAATGAGGAAAAAATAGTAAAAAAGTATTGAAAATCACGTACATCACACGTACAATAAAGCCATAAAGAGTTCGATATAGAAAACAACAGTAAGGGTGAGATGCTTGAAAAAACTATTGAAATACTTGTCAACTCTATTACTTATCAGTTTGGCCCTTGGCGCGGGAGCAGTCATTTATTTCGTCATTCAAGCAGACGGCGATGTTGAACAAGCTCCAAGCGTTTTCGGATATAAGCCGCTCACGATACTATCAAACAGTATGCAGCCTGCTTTTGATGCGGGTGATATTATCCTCATCAATGAAAAGGTGGAACCAAGTGTCGGTGATGTCATTRCGTATAAGCATCCAGATGGAATCTTAGTCACTCACAGAGCAATCGATCTCAACGAATCAAATGGACAAATGATGTTCAGAGCACAAGGGGATAACAATAACGTTGAAGATAACATTAACATTCCTCGCGAAGACATTTTAGGAGTCCAAACACATATCATTCCAAATGCAGGCTACTATGCGCAATTTGTAGCAGGGCCAATTGGGTTCTTTATTTTAATAGCCGTACCGATATTAGCAGTTATTATTATCGAAATATTCCAACGTTTAGGTKTGAT
This sequence comes from Bacillus sp. LL01, assembly GCF_001037965.1. Lineage (NCBI taxonomy): Bacteria > Bacillati > Bacillota > Bacilli > Caryophanales > Bacillaceae > Bacillus > Bacillus sp. LL01. Next base: position 4,825 of record NZ_LFEL01000019.1, read on the forward strand.
CGGCAATAAAAAAGAAAAAGTACAAGACAAACAAGCAAGCTAATCAACTACTCACACGGGGGGAGTGATGACGGATGAAGACGTAAAGGGAAACGATCTACATACTTCAAACGTCCAAAAAAATAAAAACACAAAGAGGAGTCGGTTGAACATGAACATGAACATGAACAAAACAAAGAAGGTATTACTAGGAACAGCATTAGCAGGAGCAGTTGTAGTAGGAGCAGGATTCGGAACATTCTCATGGTTCACTTCAAGTGCAAATGTATCAGGCGAAGTGCTGAACTCGACGTTAGAAATCGAAGCAACTGAAGAGTTTAATTTAACAGTACAAGGTGGTCACAGCGCACTTGCTCCAGGCAGAACAGCAATTGGAAGCGCTACAATTGAAAATACTGCTGAAGAAGAGGTTATATTAACAGGTGCATTTACTTTCACTGTTACGAAAGGTGAAAGTAATGTAACTGAGGAGCTACTTCGTGGTTATGATGTAGAGGTGTTTATAAATGATGAATCCGAACCGAAATTCACAGGTAATGCAGCTCAGTTACAAAAAGCAGATGTATTGAATGGTATTACACTAGCCAACGATGAAGATGTCGAGGTAGAGCTAAAGGTTTCTCTTGATGGCCCTTCAACAGGCGATGATTACCAAGGTGCTAACCTTTCTGTAAACTTCGAAACTCTTGCTAAACAAACAGATGATGGTGCCCAGTTCACGAACAACTAAGTAATTATATAAGCGGAGTAAAGAAGTAAGGGCTTCTTTACTCCAAGCACTAATACCTAATTACTACTATAAACTAAAAAACTGCAGTCTTTCATAGAAAAGATATGCCCAAAGGAGATCATTATGCAAAAAACAAAAAAAGCACTACTAGGAACAGCATTAGCAGGGGCAGTTGTAGTTGGCGCAGGGTTTGGAACGTTTTCGTGGTTTACGAGTAGTGCAGAAGTAACTGGGGAAATTCAGAATGCAGAATTAGATTTAACAGCAACTGACGGGGAGTTACTAAATTATATTAATAATGAAAAGTTAGCCCCTTCTCGTTACGCCATCGGAGATTGGATTACAATTACCAATGATTCGACAGACTTCTTTAATTTATTGGAAATTAACTATGATGCAGTATTAGAAGCAGATAATGAAGCTGCGAAATTAGATCAATATCGTTCGGCAGCAGTGCTGCAATTTAACCCTGCTGGTACAAATCTTGTACCTTTTAAAGGTGAGCTTAAAAAGCATCTAGAAAACTACTTAAAAACAGGACAAAGGCCTTCCGGCTTCGGGGTTATTACAGATGCTGGACGTCTGAGAATATTGGATGGGGCCTATACTGCAGAGGATCTAGCTCAAGAAATGGAAGATTATCCATTAGAAACGTTCCTAGTATTTATTCCTCAAACATCATTAATAGAAATCGGTGATGGAGTAACAGATGCTGCTAGTTCTAAGCTATTATCAGTCATCACAAAACGAGAAAAGATCCATTTCTTATACGGAAGTGCACTTGATAAGGAAGCGGGTAATGAATATCAAGGTGCTACTTTAGGTGTTGGCTTCGAATTCAAAGCTCATCAATTAGACACAGATCCAGCCGAGTTATTTAATAGAAATAACTAAAAATACGATCACATGAGAGGAATGTCGTCTCATGTGATTTTTTGTGCGAAAATAAGTATATTTATATCTATTTATTCTGAAAACTGTAGCTATTTAACTTTAATGATGGTAAAGTCTTATTAAGATTAATAGAAAATCAAAAAAAAGAAGCCCAGATTGAGCTTCAATAAATTATTATTCACAATAAGCTAGAGGGGAAAATGTATCCGAATATTCAGACTTTAAAAATCCTTTCATCACCTCGCTTACCATCCATACCCCTTCTTCTTTCAACAGATGCCCATTCAAAACCATCTCTTGTATCCCGTCTTTCTTACAGCACAACTCATTAATCGTCCCTAGTGGTAATCCTAATTCTGTTTCAATGATAGAGGCATAGAACAAATGATTTATGTTATATACATCATTCCAGATCTTAGCTTCGATTTCTATGTAACTTAAATCATAGGCTAACCCAACTCTCATAGCTTCTTCAGGAGTGTCTCCTTTAGCCATCAATTCTTCTACCCCACTATCAACCTCATCTACACGTTGAAAACAGAATAACCAAAAAGCTTGATCTTCTTCTTTTTTTCGGAGTAATGTAAACTCCCCATCATAATACAAGTCGGCATGCACCACGACGTTATGATGGATTTCTGAAGTAGTATACAAGTTTCGTTCCTCCTCTTTACTGATTAAGTTAATACGTATAATAAGTCATATATATATATTCTATTATAGGTAATAATTAACTATTTTTGTAGTGTTTTAGTGTGACAAATTTCTCCAAAAACCTAGTATTCTCTCAAGAATAAGTAACTATTACTTATCTATTAGCTTAGAATGATAGGTTTATGGTTCGGTAAATAGAACGAACGTCATACTCAGTTTATTTTTTGTGAAAARGAAGTGTGCTTTTGCACAGTTCTTTTTTTACTATTTGAGTAGAATTCAAATTAATATGAAGGTATTAAAATTTATACGGCGTCGCAACTCACCTAACCCCCATATCGAATCCTGTTCTTCTCCCACTTCTTGTAATTATGAATAATTTCCAAACCAAACGTAGGCTTTAGTACGTAAATATGAAAAAGCGTGGAACAATCTGACGACAATCGCAGCAATCCGTATCATTAAAGAACGTAATGTGAAAACGGTAGCTTATCTCCTAGCTTCAGAATGTGTAAACCACAACCTTTTTCGCGTGAGAACCTTCCATTCATGTCAGTGTCACCCATAATCTCATGACTGATGTTCTACTTTTATTCAGCTCGATTGAAGGAGAGCCAAAGCTACCACCTATTGATTATAATGTGCTATGGCAAGCCATTGTTCATGAATATTTCAAATTTGTGAGTGATCGGAGACCTGAGGCGATGCAAATCCATAAAGGGTCTCACGATGGTTAATAACAACAGAAAAGAGGTATATGGAATGGCTTTTATACCGATATCCTTATTCATATTGGTGATTTTAGCGCTGGGAATCAGAGAGAAAATCATCCACAAACGCAACATCAACTCGATTCCGGTTCGCGTCAATATTAATGGGATTAGAGGAAAGTCGACTGTCACGCGTCTTGTTACAGGGGTGATTACAGAGACGGGCAAGAGAACAATAGGAAAAACAACAGGTACATCGGCACGCATGATTTACTGGAATACATCTGAAGAAAAGCCGATCAAGCGACGTCATGAAGGGCCGAATATCCGCGAACAACGGATTGTAGTGAAGGAAGCGGCAGATATGGAGGCCGAGGTGCTTGTCAGTGAGTGCATGGCCGTGAATCCCGATTATCAAATCACATTCCAGGAGGAAATGGTGCAAGCGAACATCGGAGTGATTGTGAATGTACTTGAAGATCATATGGATGTAATGGGACCAACGCTTGATGAGGTCGCACAGGCTTTTGTTGCGACGATTCCTTATAACGGACACCTCATTATTACAGAAAGTCCTTACACAGAGTACTACAAAGAGATTGCGACAAAACGGAATACGAAAGTCATCGTAGCGGATAACTCGAGAATTTCAGAGAGCTTTCTGAAGCAGTTTGAATACATGGTCTTCCCTGAAAATGCGTCACTGGCCCTAGCTGTGGCTGAGGCGCTTGAAATTGATGAAGAGACAGCTTTTCGCGGCATGTTAAATGCTCAACCGGACCCTGGTGCGATGCGCATCATACCAATGGATGATCACTCAAACCAAACGTCCTTCTTTGTCAATGGATTCGCAGCAAATGATGCGGCATCGACATTGAACATTTGGAAGAGAGTTGAGATGTTAGGATATCCGACAAAACAGCCCATTATTATTATGAATTGCCGTGAGGACCGTGTCGAACGAACAGAGCAGTTTGCAAGAGATGTGCTTCCTTATATCGAAACGGACAAGCTTGTCGTCATTGGGGAGAGTGTTTCGCCGATTGTCGATGCATATGAAGAAGGCATCATCCCGGCCAAGGAGTTAGTCAATTTTGAAGGAGCATCAACCGATGAAATTGCCAGCTACTTACAAGATGTGATGGCATCTACCACCATTTATGGAGTCGGTAATATCCACGGTGCAGCGGAACCATTAATTGAGAGATTGCAACAATTCAAAGTGAAGAGAATAGCGAGCTAGACGAGGGGGAGCTTTAGGTGTTTGGTACAGATTTATATGTGGCACTCGTAATTGGTGTCGTACTCAGTTTGGTCTATGCTGAAAAGACGGGCATTATGCCTGCAGGACTCATTGTGCCAGGGTATTTGGCGTTAGTCTTTGACCAACCTGTGTTTTTACTAGTTATCTTTTCAATAAGTTTTCTAACCTATTTAATTGTCGTATACGGCATTTCAAAAATAACGATATTATATGGTCGCAGAAAATTTGCGGCGATGTTAACGACGGGGATTGTGTTAAAACTCGTCTTCGACTTCTTTTATCCGGTCATGCCCTTTGAGATCCATGAGTTTAGGGGACTTGGCGTCATCGTGCCCGGATTGATTGCAAACACCATTCAAAAACAAGGTGTGACGCCAACAGTATTAAGTACACTCTTACTTAGCGGGATCACATTTGTCATTATTTCGCTATTTTACTTATTGTAGGGGAGGCGGGCTAACATGAGTCAAAAACGAAAATTAACCTTCCCAGAAAAAGTGTTAATGAGCACGAAAAAGCATAAAGTGCATGCGAAAAAACATTCGATTATTGCCTTTATGATATGTTTTATCATTTTGGCTAGTACAAACCTGATTCGTCAAACAGACGTTCCAACAGTAGCAAAAGAAGATGATTCAGTCTTCACGGCATCGCTTGTTGGTGATATGATGTTTGGCCGCCATGTGGAGAAAGTAGCACAACGCCATGGCTATGACCATATGTTTGCTTACACAAAGCCATATTTTGAAGCGGCTGATTATGTCACAGGCAATTTAACAAGTCCCGTTCTAGATGAAGAAAGCAATAAGCCGATTGATGAAAAAGAGCTCTCGAGTCTTGTAGCTGACAAAGAAGCGATCTCAACTCTTGAAGACGCCCATTTCTCAGTCGTTAATCTAGCAAATAATCATTCATTTGAAGAAACAACGCCAGAAACAGCAGAAACCTTGCAGACGTTAGAACAATCTGAGGTAGAGGCAGTTGGGGTAGCTGAAGATTATGACGCCGCGAAAAGCATTTCTTACACCGAGCATAACGGGCTAGAAGTTGCGACGGTGGGCGTCACAGATGTGATTCAACCGTCAACAGCATCAAGCGTACTAACAACGGATCCCAATGAAGCCTTGCCATTGCTTCGTGAGGCACGTAGTCAAGCTGATCTCGTTGTCGTACATGTACATGCCGGGCAAGAGTACGATAGCTCGCCTACAACACGTCAGGAAACGTTGATGAAAGCTTTTGCTGATGCGGGAGCAGATATCGTGATAGGGCATTATCCACATGTCCTCCAATCAGTAGATGTCTACAATGACACGTTAATTCTCTACTCGATCGGGAATTTCATTTTTGACCAAGGCTGGACAAGAACGCGTGATACAGCGATTGCCCAATACGATCTGAAGCCAGATGGTACAGCCCAAGTCGAGCTTGTTCCGTTTCGGATCTATGAAGCGCAGCYGGTTCCAGTAGACGGTGCACTTGGCTTCTATCACCGGAGCAAGATTTTTAGACAGCTGACAAAAGATACCGAGAACAAAGAAAGCATTATACAACAGGATGACCGCTTAATCTTTGAAGTGGATCACAGTCATGTTTTAGATCGAATGGCAACAAAAGAAGAACCGAATCAAGTGGCAACCACAGTGAGTGAATAAAATCGTTGGTTCCCTGGCCCAAATAAAAGGAGACCATCTCTTTTGTTTGGGCTGTTTGCTTAGAGAAAGGTAGATTTTTATGAAGAAAATGACCACTCTATTACTCATCGTCCTACTAGTAAGCGTAGGCTTTATGTATTTTGGAAGCAAGTCAGAATTGGAAGAATCGGAGAAGGTAGATATGAGCATGAACGAAGAAACGCATGAAGAAGGCTATGGTGTCAGTTCCTCGAATCCAGTCGCCGTGGAAGTTGGGATGCGTGTGCTCGAACAAGGTGGCAACGCAGTCGATGCCGCCGTTGCGGTTTCATTTGCCCTCGGAGTTGTGGAGCCTTATGGTTCTGGTATCGGCGGCGGGGGAACGATGCTGGTCTTACCCGAGAGCGGGGAGGAGCCGGTCGTCTATGATTACCGCGAAACCGCCCCGGCAGATGGGAAGAAAAATAGCACAGGAGTTCCCGGACTTGTCAAAGGGATGCGCGATGTTCATCATGATTACGGCTTAAAAAGCTTGTATGATTTACTCGAACCGTCTATCGAAATTGCAGAAGATGGCTTTGTTGTTGATACGTATTTAAGCGAACGGATCCACGGCGCGAGACATCGTATTGACGAGGACAAAGCGAGTCACTTCTTACCAGATGGGGAAGCGATTAAAGGCGGCGAAACCTTGCAGCAAGAAGAACTCGCCGAAACCTTAAAACATCTTCAAGAATACGGGTTAAATGACTTTTATGAGGGAGAGTTGGCTGAGAAAGTGGCAGACAACTACTCGGATGTAACAAAGAAAGACCTCGAAGAATACGAAGTTGTCAAATCAGCGCCGGCAAAAGGAAGCTTTTACGGCTATGATGTCTATTCAGCAGGACCGCCAACAGCAGGAGTGACCTTCATTCAAATGCTGCAAATGGCAGAACAATATAAAATTGATCAAATGGACAGAGATTCTGCTGATTACATTCATTTACTAGRTGAAATGGCGAAACAAGCCTACAATGACCGCCTATCGAACATCAGTGATCCGGCTTTTAATGAAGTAGCAACAGAGAAGTTAACGAATAAAGATTACTCAAAAAAGCTCGCCCAAAACATCTCAACTAATGAGCTATCAGCGGCATTTGATATTAACGACACGCCAGCCGATGTGAAGAACCACAACAACACAACACATTTTGTTGTGATGGATGAAGATGGCATGGTTGTCTCGGCTACGAATACATTAAGCAATTTCTTTGGTTCAGGAAATATGATTGAGGGCTTCTTTTTAAACAATCAACTAGCCAATTTCAGTTCAAATGAAAAATCACCGAATGCCTATGAACCAAATAAAAGTCCGCGCAGCTTCATCACGCCAACCATTATTCGAAATGAAGAAGAGAACGAAGTGATTKGCATCGGCACACCTGGTGGGCGACGGATTCCACAAGTGCTGAGCCAAGTGATGGTTCGCGCGATGTTTGATGACATCTCGCTCCAAGAAGCACTCGATCATCCACGCTTTATCGTAGAGGATGATGAAATCTTTATTGAAGAAAACATCCCAGAATCCGTCGTCAGTGACCTTAGAAATCAAGGCTACTCGGTTAAAATTCATAACTCTGATATGTTCTATGGTGGTGTCCAAATGTTATCGAAATTTGGAGACGACCTAGAAGTAACAGGTGCAGCTGATAAAAGACGTTCTGGAGCATGGAAAGCAAGAAGCAGTKAATAACGAAAGAGGTGGAGAACATGTTTATGAGTCTATTGAAATCAATCGTACCAATAGCGGCAGTGGCCGTCTTACTTGTCGCTCTCTATTTATTCAAGCATGACGAGGGACTGACGGATGTCGAAGCAAGTGCCATCGACGACTTCTATTTCCAAGTTGAACAACATGAAGAGCTTCGTCACAATTTAGAAGAAGCACTCGATCACCCAAAATACGAAGCGAAAAAAGAGCAAATTCTTACTAAGTTCGCCAACAACAAAATAATTAGCATCGCCGTCGTTGGGTCCGATGCTCATAGCCAAGGKGAGTTATTTGAAAATGGCAAAACAATCGCGATCCCATCGTGGCCAGAACTTGTTGAAGGGGAGTTAAATGAGATTTACGGGGAGGACGCCTTTGATGTAAACTACCTCTCAGGCTACAAAGACCTCACAACAAGTGAGTTCTATGCAAGCGAGGCTTTACAAGAGATCGAAGCAATGAACCCAGACATCATCTTGTTTGAWCCATTTCTACTAAATGATCATTCAAACCTAACACTTGATCAAACACTTTTAAATCTATCAGCGATCATCCGCACGATGGACCAACAAATTGGTGCCTATGTCATTGTGCAACCACCGCATCCGCTCTATCAACCGAACTTCTACCAAGAACAAGTAGAGGGGCTAGCGGCATTTATGGCAGAGGAGGACCAACCGTACCTCGATCATTGGAGCACATGGCCAGATACAGAGGATGAACAGCTCAAGCAATATTTACTCGAAGTCCCAGACGGAAAGTATCGTCCAAATAAAAAAGGACACACAGTGTGGAGCGAATATATTGTCGATTATTTTGCGGGAAATAATTAAGAGGAAACCAGCACATGATGATGTGCTGGTTTTTCGCTGTGTGATCGGCTAGAAAAATGTCGAAAATCCATCTATTTATTAATCAATCGTGATAAGATAGACGCATGAGCCAGAAACTAGAATCGACATATGAATGAGCAAGGGAATGAAGAAAAATGTTGATCTCCTTATTTATTATTGCCATAGGTGCACTCCCGACGGTGCTCGCCTTAAATGTATTACGTATTTACCGATCTGAACTCGGAATCGGTTTATTATTATTCATGCTCTCAGTCAGTCTGTGGCAAGTGAATATTGCGGTCCTTTACATGGCAGGAGTATTATCAGAAGAAACGATTCTCATGCTCTTTAAACTATTTCGAGCCGGCCCGACCTTTGCAGTGCCGTTCCTCTATTATATTGCCTATTTAATTGTGAAAAAGCATATACCAAGCATTGAAAATACCGTACAATACCGTATGATGCGAGTGATTTTTAATCGAACAGTTTTTGTCGTTCTCATCATTTGGAGTGTTTTCGTCTACGGGGTCAACTGGACCCAACTAGGTATCACGGGATTAGTCGAACAAGGCATTCACATGACGCCCAACACATTCTATTTCCCGGAATACGGTCCGCTACATATTCTTTTCCTAATCCATGCCCTTTTGGCAGTTGTCCTTTTAATTGTGATTTTCTTTGTCTCAAAAGGGATTCATAACGTCCATTTAAAATCATTTTTAAGTACATTCGCCCTATGTGCGTTGTTTCTCTTTCTCACCGCCATGGTCAATTTCAATCCAACGACCGGGTCACTCATCGGAAGCGTAGGTGTGATCATTTTCACATCGACGATTATCTTTTCCTTTGTGAAGCTGAATAACTTAACGACCATCAAGTACCATCAACTAATCGAAAGGCAGAAAAAGCTCGATTACTCAGGAAATGTGGCAACCAGTCTGATACATGAAGTCAAAAACAACCTACAAATCATCAAAGCCTATTCAACCCTACTACCACGAAATGATGATTTATCAAAAGAAGGTCAAGACATGATCCGRAAAATCCAAATGGCCAGCAACCAATTGGAGGACCTCACGCATAGCTATCATGAGTACCTGCAAAAGAAAGCGATCAACTTTGCCTATTATGACTTAAATGAGCTGTTGAAAGAGGCCATCGACATCACCTCGGATATAACGGATAGTAAAGAGATAGAAGTGAGTGCAGACCTGACATTCGCTCCGCTAAAAGCCTATGTCAGCGGCACGTATTTAAAACAAGTCTTTATCAACTTAATCAAAAATAGCGCCGAATCGATTCAAACTGATCGTCTCTTTAAACAAATTACGATCGAAACCATCATTGATGACGACCGCATCATCATCGATTTCACCGACACAGGCGAAGGAATCCCTCATGATAAATGGGAAGAAATCTTCGACCCATTTATGTCTTCAAAAGGCGATGGAATGGGCGTTGGACTACCATTTTCAAGAAAGCTCATCTTCGAGCATCGCGGCGAACTCAAAGTGCTAAAGAGCAGCAACGAAGGCACAACCTTCCGAGTAGAGCTTCCACATTATCAATATAGCGTGATTTAAGAGAGAAAAGAGGCTGAGACAAAAGTATTTTAACTCATGGAAAATCGAACATTACTGATGCGTTCTATGTATACCGCTCCTGAAATATACTTCGCTTTCCGCGGGAAGCTGGTGAGCCTCCTCGTGCTACGCACTGTGGGGTCTCACCTCTGCTTTTCATCCCGCAGGAGGTCTACATATATTTCATCCGCTCATTTAGCGCATCGTTCGTATCCTGAGTTAAACCTCTTAGATATGTCCTAGCCCCTTTTTGATGTCCGATAAAAAAAGAACTAGCCCCACAGTTGGAACTAGTTCATCGATTAATCTGGTTGCACTTGAACAAACTCTAATCCTTTTTTCTTCATCAAATACTGAAGCCCAGTACGGAACGTAGAATGAACATTAAATTGGCTTGTATCAATAGTTGACTTCACCATCTCTTGCACTAAGCCTGAAGAAAACCCAGTAAAGATCGTCTCCACACCCATCAGCCTCAAAGAATCCCTCAGTTGAGTAATCCGGTCACCCAAATGCTCCATTCCAAGCTGATCAATCTCACGGTACGTAATCGCTGTAAAATCYATAATGACAGTATCGGCTTTCTCTGTTTGAATACGAGTTAAAATTTTCGTTTGAATTGAGGAGAAACGCTCATTCGTTAAAGCTCCTGTTAATGGCACGAGTATCGTACTTGGAATGATCGATGGAATAATAGGGGCTGATAAATCCGCTATTACTACCTCATTCTTCCTAATCGTCTCTCGCAAC
>NZ_LFEL01000190.1:0-4025 GCF_001037965.1 Bacillus sp. LL01
CGGCACTAGATGCATTAATTGATTTAGGGCGACCTGAACAGATACAATTAGCCGTATTAATTGATCGAGGCCATCGTGAATTGCCGATACGACCGGATTATGTTGGTAAAAATGTTCCAACCTCAAAAAGTGAAAAAATCGTTGCGAAGCTCAGTGAGGTGGATGCAACCGATGAAGTCACGATTGAACAAAGAATTGAAACAAATGAAAGAACAGATTGAATACAAAAAACCTCATATGTATACCTCTTTAACCCAGTCCTGCGAGGCTGACAAGAGGGTCGCTCCTTACTAGTAGTCTGATCTCTTTATCAGACCAGTTAGGTGAAACCTCTTTGTCATACGCAAAGAGGTTTTTTGTTTAGAGAACTAAGGAGGAATTATGATGAATAAACAAACAGCAGARGTTGGCATTAAAGAAATTCCACGATTTGATAAATGGTTCGTACTAAGTTTACAGCATTTATGTGCAATGTTCGGAGCAACGATCCTTGTACCATTCTTGGTGGGGTTATCTCCATCAGTTGCGCTCCTTTCAAGTGGGTTAGGGACGCTTGCATACTTACTCATTACAAAAGGCCAAGTGCCCGCTTATCTCGGTTCATCCTTTGCCTTCATTGCACCTATTCTAGCAGCAACCTCTCTTGGAGGGCCTGAAGGAGCGATGCTTGGTAGCTTCTTAGCCGGACTTGTCTATGGAGCAGTTGCCCTTTTAATTAAAACAAGTGGTGTCAATTGGATTATGAAATTACTTCCGCCAATCGTTGTAGGACCTGTTATTATCGTCATCGGTCTTGGTCTTGCTGGAGTTGCGATCGATATGGCGATGTACATTCCAGGGATGGAAGAGCAAGTATATAGTACAACGCATTTCACTGTAGCATTAGTCACATTAGGAATTACCATTATCGTATCGATGTTTTTAAAAGGGTTTTTCGGACTTGTCCCGATTATGTTTGGAATTATCGGCGGTTATTTGTTCGCCTTCACACAAGGTCTAGTCGATTTCACACCAGTAAGAGAAGCAGCTTGGATTGCGGCACCTGAACTTCTTGTACCCTTTGTTAACTACACACCGCAATGGTCTTGGGCAATAGCAGCAATCATGATGCCAATAGCAGTAGTAACGATTGCTGAGCATATTGGTGATCAAATGGTACTAAGTAAAGTGGTCGGGAAGAATTTTATTGAAAAACCAGGTTTACACCGTTCGATATTAGGGGATGGGGTTGCAACAATGATCGCTTCATTCATTGGAGGACCACCAAATACGACTTACGGTGAAAATATTGGGGTGCTAGCAATCACGCGAGTATTTAGTGTATTCGTTATCGGTGGTGCAGCAACACTAGCAATTGGATTTGCTTTCATCGGAAAAATTTCTGCACTAATCTCCACGATTCCAACAGCAGTCATGGGTGGTGTATCAATCCTCTTGTTCGGGGTTATTGCATCATCTGGTCTTAGAATGTTAATCGATAACAATATTAACCTTGGCAGTAAGCGAAACTTAATCATATCTTCCGTCATCTTAGTGATCGGGATTGGTGGAGCATTCATTCAAGTATCAGAAGACATTCAGCTTGCGGGAATGGCATTAGCAACAATCATTGGGATTGTTCTTCACCAAGTCCTCCCAAATAAAGAAGAAAGCTATAGCAAAAAGAACCCATTCTCTGATGAAGAGAAAGAAGAACAAGTAGCTTAATAAATAGACCCTTTAAAGAAGTACAGAGAGACTTCAAAGGAATAGTGTAATGGAGAGATATCAAGTATGGTATGGTGTCTCCTCTAATTCCCTATACCCTGAGATGTCTCATCTCAGGGTTTTTCTCTCTGAAAAAAGGCTTATTATACCAAGGAGGCGTAAGGGGATGCAGATGAGTATCGAAAAATTGGTAAGTAAAGGGCTTCATACAATGTCGGAACTATCACTTAATGAAATTGATTGGATCTTGCATGAAGCAGAAGCTTTCTCAAAAGGAACGAGCTGGAGGCCGGCTGACCAAACATTTGTAGCTAACTTGTTTTTTGAACCGAGTACTCGTACAAAGATGAGCTTTGAAGTAGCTGAACGAAAACTTGGGTTAGAGGTGCTTGCTTTTGATGGTGAAACATCTAGTGTCCAAAAAGGTGAGACCTTGTATGATACAGCAAAAACACTTGAATCAATCGGTGCCAAAGCACTAGTGATCCGTCATCCGAAAAGTAAATATTATGAGGAATTAGAAGATCGATTAGCCATTCCTATCATCAATGCAGGTGATGGATGTGGCCAGCATCCGAGCCAATCTCTACTTGATTTGTTAACAATCAAACAAGAATTTGGAACGTTTAAAGGTGTTCGAGTCGTCATTTGTGGCGACCTCAGACATAGTCGAGTAGCACGATCAAATGCTGAAATCTTAACTCGCTTAGGTGCGAAGGTGCTGATCTCTGGGCCGATGGAATGGATGGAAGGGTTTTCTGATATGTATCCTTACGTTTCAATGGACACCGCAGTCGAGCGTGCAGATGTCATCATGCTACTTAGAATACAAAACGAACGTCATGAGGGTGGCCCGATGTCATCCAGCGAGTCGTATCACTTGCAACATGGTTTGACGATTGAAAGAGAAGCTAACATGCAGAGGCATTCTATCATCATGCATCCTGCACCCGTGAACCGAGGGGTAGAAATCGCGAGTGAATTAGTTGAATGCAGACGATCACGGATTTTTAAACAAATGGAAAACGGAGTCTTTATCCGCATGGCAATCTTAARGCGCGCACTACAAAATCTATAATTGGGGGAATCATTCATGATTACAACATTAAAAAATGGCTACATCCTATCAGATAAAGGCGAGTTAGTAAAAAAGGACATTTYATTTGAAAATGGAAAGCTGATCAATGAACGACCTGAAAACCCTAGCAACATAATAGATGTGACAGATAAATTAATTACACCAGGATTTGTGGATGTGCATGTTCATCTACGTGAGCCGGGTGGAGAGAAAAAAGAAACGATTGAAACAGGAACAAAAGCTGCAGCAAGAGGTGGATTTACAACAATCGCGGCTATGCCCAATACACGACCGACACCTGATACGAAGGAACAGCTTAATTGGATGCAAGAAAGAATCGAAGAATCAGCTCATGTGAACGTTCTTCCTTATGCAGCAATTACTACTCGATTACTCGGACGTGAATTAACGAATTTTGAAGAATTAAAAGAAGCAGGAGCATTTGCTTTCACTGATGATGGCGTAGGAATTCAGTCGGCCGCGATGATGCTAGAAGCGATGAGAAAAGCAGCAGCATTGGACATGGCGATTGTTGCCCATTGTGAAGAAAATACATTGATTCAAAATGGTTCGGTACATGAAGGGCGCTTTTCRAAAGAAAAAGGATTGAATGGCATTCCTTCAGTATGTGAATCTGTACATATCGCCAGAGACGTATTGCTCGCTGAGGCAGCTGGTGTTCATTATCATGTCTGCCATATAAGCACGAAGGAATCCGTTCGTGTCGTTCGTGATGCAAAGCGTGCAGGCATTAGGGTTACAGCAGAAGTTACCCCACATCACTTACTCTTATGTGAAGAGGATATAGAAGGGCTCGATGCAAACTTTAAAATGAATCCTCCTCTCCGTAGTAAAGAAGATMAAGAAGCTTTAATCGAAGGGTTACTTGATGGGACGATTGATTTTATTGCAACCGATCATGCACCACATACAGCTGAAGAAAAAGCACAAGGGATCGAGCTTGCTCCTTTTGGGATTGTCGGCCTAGAGACTGCTTTTACATTGCTGCACACCCATCTCGTGCAAAAAAACATCATTACACTTAAGCAACTTATTGATTGGTTAACAGTAAAGCCAGCAACTACATTTAACCTTAAAACAGGTGAATTAAAAGAAGGAAACGAAGCCGATTTATGTGTGATTGATTTAAATCTAGTTGAATCGATTGATCCTACAGCCTTTGCATCAAAAGGTAAAAATACACCATTTAAAGGTTGGGAAACAACTGGATGGCCGGTCA
>NZ_LFEL01000191.1:0-4004 GCF_001037965.1 Bacillus sp. LL01
CATCGATCGAGGGTTACAAGTGATTATTGCAGGAGCCGGAGGAGCAGCTCATTTACCAGGGATGGTAGCTGCTAAAACGGTATTACCAGTAATCGGTGTACCTGTTCAATCTAAGGCTTTWCAAGGGTTAGATTCATTACTTTCGATCGTTCAAATGCCAGGCGGAGTTCCGGTTGCAACTGTAGCGATAGGAAGTGCCGGTGCAAAAAATGCAGGACTACTAGCAGCACAAATCCTGGGTTCGACCAATAAAGAGATTCAAGATAGATTGATTAGTAAACGTCAGGAGACAAAACAAGCAGTCTTAGAAAGTAGTGACATTCTATGAAACAAGTCATTCGACCAGGTTCAACCATTGGAATTATAGGTGGCGGGCAATTAGGAAGAATGCTATGTATTGCAGCAAAACAAATGGGTTATAAGACGGTCGTTCTTGAGCCGACACTAGAGTCACCTTGCCAAGGTGTGGCTGACGTGGTAATTGAAGCTCGTTATGACGACCAAGAAGCAGCAGAGCAGCTTGCAGAGATCTCAGACGTGATTACGTATGAGTTTGAGAATATTGATGCCCATACGGCAGCTCTTTTGACTGAGAAAGCATATTTTCCTCAAGGCTTTGAGTTATTAAAAACATCTCAACATAGAGCGCGTGAAAAAAAAGCAATCACATCACTTGGTATTAAAGTCGCCCCCTATGCAGTCATTAAAACGCTAAATGATTGCCAGCAAGCAGCTAGAAAAGTGGGTTTTCCAGCAGTCTTAAAAACATGTCAAGGTGGCTATGATGGTAAAGGGCAAGCAGTCGTCAAGGAGGAAGCAACATTTCTTAAAGAAGCAAGACGACTCCTTGAGATGGGTGAACTTTTACTTGAAGGTTGGGTGCCTTTTGATAGTGAGATTTCCGTTATCGTTACCCGATCAACTAATGGAGAAGTGAAGACATTTCCGGCCAGTGAAAATATTCACGTCAACAACATCTTACACCAGTCGATTGTGCCAGCGAGGGTACCCGATGAGTGGGTCCGTCATGCCCAAGTTATTGCCAAAAAGGTAGCTGATGGCGTTCGGTTAGTGGGCATACTAGCAATAGAAATGTTTGTGACGAGTGATGGTGAAGTGATCGTGAATGAGCTCGCACCAAGACCTCACAACTCTGGTCATTACACGATTGAAGGTTGTCACACATCACAATTTGAACAACATATTAGAGCGATATGTGGGTTACCTCTTGGATCAACAGACTTACATCAAGCAACAGTGATGGAGAATATTTTAGGCCAACATTTAGAGGAAGCAATCTCAGAACTTGATTACTTAAAAGAAATAAAACTCCATTTATATGGAAAGAAAGAAGCAAAGTACAACCGGAAAATGGGGCATATAACGGCTTTAGGTGAGACGGTTGATGAAGCGCTCGAAAAGCTCAAGCGAAGAACAAAGTGAATGTGCTAGAATGAGTAAGGTAWTTTACTTCAATAGTGGAGGATGGTTAGATGATCGAACGTTACACACGTCCTGAAATGGGTGCCATTTGGACAGAGGAAAATCGTTATAAAGCATGGTTAGAAGTTGAGATTGTAGCTTGTGAAGCATGGGCGGAACTTGGAGACATTCCGAAAGAAGACGTAGCGAAAATTCGTGAAAATGCTGGCTTTGATGTGGCGCGTATTCATGAGATTGAAGCAGAAACAAGACATGATGTGGTTGCTTTCACGCGTGCCGTTTCAGAAACGCTTGGAGAAGAGCGCAAATGGGTGCATTATGGTCTAACGTCAACAGATGTTGTAGACACAGCCTTATCGTATTTACTAAAGCAAGCAAATGAAATTTTGTTAGCGGACCTTGAGCGTTTTTTATCAATTATTAAAGATAAGGCAATTGAGCATAAGTACACGGTCATGATGGGTCGTACTCATGGRGTACACGCTGAACCAACAACATTTGGTTTGAAGCTTGCACTTTGGTATGAGGAAATGAAACGTAATATCGAACGCTTCAAACATGCGGCTGAAGGAGTTCGCTTTGGTAAGCTATCTGGTGCAGTTGGTACTTATGCCAATATCGACCCTCGTGTTGAAGAACTTGTTTGTGAAAAGCTTGGGCTTGAGGCAGCACCGATCTCTACACAAACATTGCAACGTGACCGTCACGCTGAATACATGGCATCTATGGCCCTGGTTGCAACATCAATTGAAAAGTTCGCTGTAGAGATTCGTGGACTTCAAAAAAGTGAGACACGTGAAGTTGAAGAGTTTTTTGCAAAAGGTCAAAAAGGGTCATCCGCTATGCCACATAAACGTAACCCAATCGGGTCTGAGAATATGACTGGACTTGCACGCGTTATTCGTGGTCATATGTTGACAGCTTATGAAAATGTTCCATTATGGCATGAACGTGATATTTCTCACTCATCAGCCGAGCGTATTATTTTGCCGGATGCTACGATTGCATTGAATTACATGCTAAATCGTTTTGGAAACATCGTTAAGAATTTAACTGTGTTCCCTGAAAATATGAAACGCAATATGACTCGCACGTATGGCCTGATCTACTCACAGCGCGTTCTATTATCTTTAATTGATAAAGGGATGGCTCGTGAGGAAGCATATGATCTTGTGCAGCCAAAAACAATGGAAGCATGGGAGAAGGGCATTCAGTTCCGTGAGTTAGTGGAAGCAGAAGAAGCGATTACAGCTGTTCTTTCAAAAGAGGAAATTGATAATTGCTTTGATTACAATTACCACTTGCAGCATGTCGACACAATCTTTAATCGCTTAGGTCTAAAAGACAATTAAATGAAAAGGAGAAGTGAGCGCAGCTCCTTCTCTAGCACTAAGATTGCCAATATTCCGATTGTGAGGGTGGACAATGCAGAAAAGAGAGCAGCTTTACGAAGGAAAAGCCAAAAAGATCTATCGAACAGATGATGAGAATATTCTATGGATTTCTTATAAAGATGATGCGACTGCTTTTAATGGAGAGAAGAAGGATCGACTTGAAGGAAAAGCGAGACTCAACAATGAAATCTCAGCTCTGATCTTTACGAAGCTGAATGAGCAAGGGCTAGAAAGTCATTTTGTTGAACGTTTATCTGAGACAGATCAGCTAGTGAAAAAAGTTGAGATTGTGCCAATCGAAGTCGTTGTAAGAAACCTGGTGGCCGGTAGTATGGCAAAACGTCTTGGATTAGAAGAAGGGGTAGAGCTCAAACAGCCTATCGTTGAATTTTATTATAAAGATGATGCGCTAGGTGATCCGCTTATTACGGAAGACCATATTGCGCTCCTTGAAGCAGCTACAGCCGATGAAGTTGAACAGTTAAGAGAAATGGCTCAGAAAGTAAATAAGCTTCTTATTGAGTTATTTAATAATATCGGTGTTCGCTTAGTTGATTTTAAATTAGAATTTGGTCGTGCGGCCGATGGAGAGCTACTTTTAGCTGATGAAATCTCCCCAGATACATGTCGCCTGTGGGATCAGAAGACGAATGAGCGCTTCGATAAAGATTTGTTCCGTCGAAATCTAGGAAACTTACAAGCTGGTTATCAAGAAATTTTAACTCGACTAGGAGGTCCATCATGTACAAAGTAAAGGTGTATGTAACGTTAAGAGAGAGTGTACTAGATCCACAAGGAGTAGCGGTGAAGAGTGCCTTACACACAATGAATTATAAAGAAGTAGAAGATGTCCGCATTGGTAAGTACTTAGAGTTAGTCGTAGCTGAAACAGAGCAAGTAGAAACGAGAGTAAAAGAAATGTGTGAGAAGTTATTAGCTAACACCGTGATTGAAGATTATCGCTATGAAGTCGAGGAGGTTGTCCCATCATGAAATTAGCTGTAATCGTCTTTCCTGGCTCAAACTGTGACTCTGATATGTATCATGCAGCAAGTGATGCACTAGGTGAAGAGGTTGAGTATGTGTGGCATCACGCGACATCTCTTGAAGGCTTTGACGGGATTTTGTTACCAGGTGGCTTCTCTCATGGTGACTACTTACGTTCAG
>NZ_LFEL01000192.1:0-3999 GCF_001037965.1 Bacillus sp. LL01
ATCTTTTACCGAAATGCGATTTATTCAGGAGTTGTACCGCAAATCTCTGTGATCATGGGACCATGTGCAGGTGGGGCAGTGTATTCGCCAGCTATTACTGACTTTGTATTCATGGTTGAAAAGACGAGTCAAATGTTTATTACAGGTCCAAAAGTAATTGAAAGTGTAACGGGTGCTAAAATTAACAGTGAAAATCTTGGAGGAGCAAAAGTACATTCAAGTGTAAGTGGAAATGCTCATTTCACGGCAGCCTCTGAGGAACAAGTTCTTAAGGATGTTAGAAAATTAATTGCCTTTCTACCGCAGAATCATAGTGAAAAAACACCAATAAAAAAGCCAAAGCATTCCAAGCCTCTAGATGAGCGTATTGAAGAATTAATTGATATCGTGCCAGTAGACGGCACGAAAGTATACGATGTACGACATGTGATTGAGAAAATTGTTGATGATGAAGATTTCTTAGAAGTGCAACCTAAATTTGCTAAAAATATCGTTTGTGGTTTTGCTCGAATTGAAGGAGAAACGGTAGGAATCGTTGCAAACAACCCTAAAATGATGGCAGGCGGACTTGATATTGATTCATCCGATAAGTGTTCACGTTTCATTCGTTTTTGTGACTGTTACAACATTCCATTGATTACATTTGAAGATGTTAGCGGTTTCATACCGGGCGTGCAACAAGAGCATGGTGGCATTATTCGACACGGTGCGAAAATCCTCTATGCATACTCTGAAGCAACGGTACCTAAAATTACTGTCATTTTAAGAAAAGCGTTTGGAGGAGCTTATGTAGCTCTAAATAGTAAAGCGATCGGTGCAGATGTTGTCTATGCATGGCCAAATGCAGAAATAGCTGTAATGGGTCCAGAAGGTGCTGCAAATATTATTTTTGCTAAAGAGATTAACGAGAGCGATAATCCTRAAGCAACGAGAGCGGCAAAAATTGCTGACTATCGTGAACGTTTTGCCAACCCTTATGTTGCTGCAAGAAATGGAATGGTTGATGATGTCATTGATCCAAGAGATACACGAAAGAGTCTTGCTCAAGCATTAGATATGTTGAGAAATAAGAAGAAAGAATTACCTAAGAAAAAGCACGGAAATATTCCACTATAGAATGGACAAGAAGGGAGTGAGTGGGTGAGCCTTTTATAGGCTCCCTATCGCTATGACGCATAAGGACCTTGATAAATTCAGTGAATTTCCGATACCAACATATGAAGAATGGCGAGAAGTAGCAGAGCGCTCATTAAAAGGTGGGTCATTTGATAAAAGATTAGTCACACATCTCTATGAAGGCATTGCGATAGAGCCAATGTATCAAGAAAAGGATGTTGATCATTTACCGACCCTTAAAGAGCAACCTGGAGCGTTTCCATTTACGCGTGGAACAACCCAACAGCGTACTAAATGGAAAGTGAGTCAAGAATTAAGTGGAGCGACTCCAGTCATTTTAAACGAACAAGCTCATCATGATCTTAAAAGAGGTCAAGATGTTCTACATATTGTCGCTAATGAAAAAGCAAAAGGAAATAATGTGAAAGAAAATGATCGCGGAGTGTCGATTGAAGGTGTTACGGATTTTAAAACAATATTTGAAGGTATAGACACAGAAAAATACCCGGTTCATTTATATACAGGTGTATGGCTTAAGCCTTTGTTAGCAATGGTCATTTCTGCAGTTGAAGAGAAGAAAATAAGTGGAATCATTGCAGCAGACCCCCTTTTTGAATTAGCGAAAACAGGAGAACTTCCTAGTACACTAGCTACTATTTACGATGATTTAGCAGAAGCAACTTTATGGGTAGGGAATCACCAAAGTGGCTTACGTACAATTTTAGTTCAAAGTGCGGCTTATCATGATGGGGGAGCTTCTGCGACGGATGAGTTGGCATGCGTGCTCTCAACAGGAGTAGAATACGTGTCTGAACTGATGGACCGGGGTCTTTCTGCAGACGATGCAGGTAACTCAATTGCCTTTTCATTTTCAATCGGAAGCCAATCATTTGTGGAAATAGCAAAGATTCGAAGTGCTAGATTGTTGTGGGCAGCCATTATGAAAGAGTTCGGTGCAAGTGAAGCCGGTCAAAAAATGGTTATTCATGCGAGAACTTCCTCATTCACAAAAGCCAAGCTAGACCCATATGTCAACATGCTGCGTAGTACAAGTGAGGCATTCAGTGCAGCAATAGCGGGGGCTGATAGTATTCAAGTAAGTCCGTTTGATGAACCGATTCAACCATCTACGGCTTTTTCAAGACGAATTGCAAGAAACACCTCTTTAATCTTGTTAGAGGAAAGTCATCTAGCTKCCACTCAAGATCCAGCCGGTGGAGCTTGGTATGTTGAGCATTTAACAAGTGAAATAGCGCAAAAAGCATGGAGTCAATTCCAAAATCTTGAAGCGAGTGGTGGCATGAGTGCGGCGTTAGCAGCAGGAATTCCTCAAAGTTGGATTAATGAAACATGGCAAGCTCGTATAAAAGATGTTGAAATAAGAAAGCAGACGATCGTTGGCGTAAATCAATACGCTAATCTTGATGAAACGCTACTTCACGAAAATAAACAAACAGATGAGTGGAGAGTAGAAGAGACAAAGTCTGAATCGAAAACATTGGAGGTCTTACCGACATCAATTGATGAATGGATTCATGTTTCTAGTGATGGTTTTTCACTAACAAGCATGTATGAATTACTCTCAAAGTTAAATGATGCAGAACCTACAACGATTAAAGAGCCGCTTAGCCGAAGACGTATTTCAATGCCGTATGAACAGATGAGGGATCTAAGCAAGCAATTTGAAAGAGAAACAGGAAAACGTGCTGAGGTAACTTTAATAGGGTTAGGACCATTAGCTAAGTTTAAACCACGTGCTGATTTTGCTGCAGGTTACTTTAGGGCAGGGGGCTTTGAAGTGGGTTCTCCAATCAGTGCTGAAGCTCTAGAGCGTGATCAGGCACAAATGGAGTGTTCAAATGTAATCGTCATTTGTGGAACAGATGAAGATGTCCACCAAGAAGGTGCTTCCCTAATAAAAGAATTAAAGAAAGCCAATTTAGATGAGGTTCGGATCTATGTCGCAGGTAAACAAAAAGGTGAGGTAGCTGAACAATTACATGAATCTGGAGTCTTTGATTATATCCATATGAAATCGAACCATTATGAACAACTCATGAATTTATGGAATTGGAGGGCAGGAAAATGACAAAACCATCTTTTGATAAAATGACGTTTCCTGCATTTGAACACTCACAAAGCGAAGGTTATCAGCCAGAGCCTACGATTGATACAATGGAGAAAATCTCAATCCAATCAACCTATACGAAAAATGACACGAGTGGAATGAAGCACCTTAACTACGTAGCAGGGATCGCACCTTTCTTCCGGGGGCCTTATCCCGCTATGTATAAAACGAGACCATGGACAGTGCGTCAATATGCAGGGTTCTCTACAGCCGAAGAGAGTAATGCGTTTTACCGTCGTAATCTTGCAGCAGGGCAGAAGGGTTTATCGATTGCGTTTGATTTAGCGACTCACCGTGGATATGATTCTGATCATGAACGAGTTGTGGGAGATGTTGGAAAAGCAGGTGTTGCTGTTGACTCGATTCTAGATATGAAGATTCTATTTGATAGCATTCCACTTGACCAAATGTCGGTATCAATGACAATGAATGGGGCAGTATTACCAATCTTAGCGTTTTATATTGTAGCGGCCGAAGAACAAGGTGTGAAGCCAGAACAATTAACAGGTACGATTCAAAATGATATCTTAAAAGAGTACATGGTAAGAAACACATATATTTATCCACCTGAAGCATCAATGAAGGCGATAGCAGATATTTTTGAATACACGTCTAAATACATGCCTAAGTTCAACAGTATTAGTATCTCTGGCTACCATATGCAAGAAGCAGGTGCAACAGCTGACATTGAGCTCGCTTATACACTAGCAGATGGATTAGAGTATGTAAGAACTGGAATGAAAGCAGGACTGGAT
>NZ_LFEL01000193.1:0-3946 GCF_001037965.1 Bacillus sp. LL01
AGCTCATTCAGGTACTGAA
This sequence comes from Bacillus sp. LL01, assembly GCF_001037965.1. Classification (NCBI taxonomy): domain Bacteria; kingdom Bacillati; phylum Bacillota; class Bacilli; order Caryophanales; family Bacillaceae; genus Bacillus; species Bacillus sp. LL01. The sequence goes on from NZ_LFEL01000193.1 coordinate 20, forward strand.
ATTGGCCAGCATGCTGTATCTGTTAGTTATGCTGCAGTTGAATTAGGTAAGAATATATTTGGTGAATTTGACGGTAAGCATGTATTAATTTTAGGTGCAGGCAAGATGAGTGAATTAACTGCCAAGCATTTGCATGCTAATGGTGCTAAGAAGATTACCGTCATTAACCGAACGGAAGCTCGTGCAGCAGAACTTGCAGCTCGTTTCCTCGGACAAGCGAGACCGTTTGAACAACTCCAAGACGCTTTAGTAGATGCTGATGTTTTAATCAGTTCGACGGGAGCCCGTGATTTTGTTGTGTCTAAAGAGATGATGTCTAAGACTTTAAAGAAGCGTAAAGGACGTCCTTTATTTATGGTTGATATTGCAGTGCCACGTGATTTGGACCCGGCGCTTGCTGAGTTAGATGATGTGTATCTGTATGATATTGATGACCTACAAAATATTGTTGAAGCTAATTTAGCAGAGCGTAAGCGCGAAGCTGAAAAAATCGAGTTGATGATTGAGCTTGAAATCGATGAGTTTAAATCTTGGCTAAACACTTTAGGTGTGGTTCCGATTATTACCGCTCTTCGAACAAAAGCTTTAGCAGTACAAGCCGAAACGATGGAGAGTATTGAACGTAAATTGCCAAACCTCTCAGAACGTGAGAAKAAAGTTCTTCGCAAGCATACAAAGAGTATCGTCAACCAACTTTTACGTGATCCAGTAACTCGAGTAAAAGAACTGGCTGGAGAATCTAGTTCAGATGAAGCGCTTGAATTGTTTACAAAGATCTTCGCATTAGAAGAAGAACTTGAAACACAAGAGCGTGAGGTGCGTGTTCGTGAGGCAGAGCAACAATGGGAAGCACAAAAGAAAGAATACAGTGCACTCTCTAATAAGCAAGATGCAGTCGTTCGCTCCTAAGGAAAGGAGTGAGATTAGCGGATGAATTGGATTTATCCATTAACGATTGTCCTTTATAGTTTAAGTGTATTTGGCTATTTTATTGATTTCTTACAGCAAAACCGGAAAGTCAATCGATTGGCTTTCTGGTTGCTTTCTATAGTATGGGTCTTACAAACGGTGTATTTCGTGTACCGAGCATTTGAGTTAAATCGATTGCCGTTAATTACCCCGTTTGAAGGGCTCTTTTTTTATGCATGGGTAGTGGTTACGCTATCTCTTTTAATCAACTGGTTTTTCAGGGTTGATTTTCTCGTGTTTTTTACAAATCTTGTAGGCTTTAGTATGATGGCGTTTAGTCTATTTGTGAGGGATAGTGGTATTCCTGAATCACTGTATACCCTCTTAGTTTCAGAATTACTAATTATTCATATCACCATTATATTATTGTCATATGCTGCGTTTACTTTATCATTTGCTTTTTCGATTATGTATGTGATTCAACATCAAATGCTTAAACGGAAGCTTTGGGGTAAACGACTTGTGCGCTTTGGTTCGTTATCGAAACTCGATCGATTGGCATATCGAATGACTATTTTTGCTTTTCCATTCTTTTTAATTGGTCTCATTCTTGGTTTCGTATGGGCCAATACTCAATTTGGATTTATCCCGCTAATGGATGCGAAAGTTATTAGTTCGTTATTCGTTTTATTTGTATACGCTATCTACCTATACCAACGAGCTGTTCACTACGTTCGAGGATATAATATGGCGCTATTAAATATTGCTTGTTTCTTATTACTTTTAATTAATTATTTCTTATCTGGTCAGTATTCAGAGTTTCATCTATGGTATTAACGTAAAACTAGATTTGAAAAGTGACATYGACTGATTAACTGGAGGTTTATACATGCGTACGATTGTAATTGGTTCACGCYGTAGTAATTTAGCTTTAACACAGACTGATTGGGTTATTGCTCAATTAAAGAAAAAAGAAGTTCCTTATGAGTTTGAAGTGAAAAAGATCGTCACAAAGGGAGATCGTATATTAGATGTGACGCTTTCTAAAGTTGGTGGGAAAGGGTTGTTTGTAAAAGAGATTGAACAAGCTCTTGAGAATAAAGAGATTGATCTAGCTGTTCACAGTATGAAAGACGTTCCATCCGTTATGCCTGATGGTTTTACATTAGGAGCGATTACAGAGCGAGAAGACCCTCGTGATGCCTTTATTTCAGTTGATAACGTAAAATTAGCAGATTTACCGACAGGAGCGATTGTGGGTACAAGTAGCTTACGTCGTTCAGCTCAACTTTTAGCTGAGCGTCCTGACCTTGAAGTTAAATGGATTCGTGGTAWCGTTGAGACACGTTTACGTAAATTAAAAGAAGAAGATTTTTCTGCGATTATTTTAGCTGCTGCAGGATTGAAGCGGCTCGGTTATTCAGAAGAGTTAGTGACAGAGTACTTATCTCCAGAAATGTGTGTTCCTGCTGTAGGACAAGGTGCACTAGGCCTTGAGTGCCGTAGCGATGATGAAGAAGTGCTTGAATTAATTCAGAAATTAAATGATGATTACACATCCCGTACTGTAACCGCTGAGCGTACATTCTTACACAAGATGGAAGGTGGTTGTCAGGTGCCAATCGCAGCTTATGCAACGATCCAAGCTGATGACCAACTTTCTTTAACTGCACTTGTAGGCTCTCCTGATGGTAAAACGATCTTAAAAGAGAGATTAGTTGGTCAAGACCCTGTAAAATTAGGCGAGGAGATTTCAGATCGTCTTCTTGAAAAAGGGGCTAAGGAAATTTTAGATAAAGTGAAACGTGAGCTTGATCAGTAATGAGTACGGCTGCACTTGCTGGTAAGCATGTACTTGTAACGCGTGCAATCGAACAAGCTCAACCTCTTATTAATCGAATAGAAGAAGCGGGCGGAATTGCACATGTTATTCCGCTTCTCTCTTTTCAAGCTATAGAAGAAGCACATCATATTGAACAAGTACGAAACAGTCTTGAACATTATCAATGGCTTGTTTTTACAAGTGCAAATGGTGTGCGTTTCTTTTTTGAAGCGTTTAAAGAAGATCATCTTCGCTCTATTATTAAAAAGGTCAACATTGCCGTAGTCGGACATAAGACTGAAGCAGTTCTTAATCAGTATGGCTATCAGGCAAGTCTGCTTCCAAAACATTATGTTGCAGAAGATTTAGTCTTGGTATTACGTGAGCATATTAATGAGGGTGATCGTGTTTTACTGCCTCGTGGTAATTTGGGACGAACTTATTTACCAAAGGCATTGAGCGCTCATGGAATTGAAGTAGATGATTTAACCGTCTATAAAACGGTATGTCCTGATGTGGCCAAAGACCACATTCAATCTCTGATAAATGAACACATGCCGCTTGATGTGATCACCTTTACAAGTTCTTCAGCCGTTAAACACTATACTCAGATTTTAGAGGGGCTTGAGCTAGAAGATCCGTTTCCTTATGCACGGATTGCTTGCATAGGACCGATTGCAGAAAAAACAGCACAAGAGTATCATTTACAAGTAGATATAACAGCAAGTACATACACTATTGAAGGCCTTATAGAAGCTATCTCTACATATTTTAAGGAGGATGAAAACTATTGAAACAGTTAGAATTTAATCGTCATCGTCGCCTTCGTCAAACCGCTTCGATTCGTCGTATGATTCGCGAAACATCTGTTAAAACAGATGATTTGATCTATCCGATCTTTGTTATCGAGGGGGAAGGGGTTAAGAATGAAATTCCTTCTATGCCTAATGTGTTCCAATGGTCACTTGATTTAGTGGATACTGAAGTAGAAGAAGCGGTGGCACTCGGAATCCCTTCWATTATCGTATTTGGAGTTCCAGCAGATAAAGATGATGTAGGCTCTTCTGCCTATCATGATCACGGAATTGTTCAAAAAGCGATTCGTCAAATTAAAGAAAAGCATCCTGATCTTACAGTGATTGCTGATACATGTCTATGCCAATTTACTGATCATGGTCATTGCGGTCTTATTGAAG
>NZ_LFEL01000194.1:0-3919 GCF_001037965.1 Bacillus sp. LL01
GTCAACGATGGAACAGTGGAAGGGTTAAAGCATTTAGACTATCCTGCATTTAGCGTGCAATATCATCCAGAGGCATCACCAGGACCACAAGATGCGAGTTACTTATTTGATGCATTTTTACAGATGGTTGCAACGGAAAAACAACCAGTATAACAACGTAAATGAAAGATCAATTATGGGAATTGCCGGGAGGAGAGAGTAATATGGGTAAACGTACGGATATCAATAAAATTCTAGTGATTGGGTCAGGCCCAATTGTCATTGGTCAAGCTGCAGAATTTGATTACGCAGGAACGCAAGCATGTCAAGCTCTTAAAGAAGAAGGGTATGAGGTCATTCTCATTAATTCAAATCCAGCAACGATAATGACGGATACGACAATGGCAGATCGCGTGTATATTGAACCAATTACACTTGAGTTTGTCAGTCGAATTATTCGCCAAGAACGCCCTTGCGGAATTGTTGCAACACTTGGGGGTCAAACAGGTTTGAATATGGCGATGGAGCTTGATGAATCTGGCATTCTAGACACGTACAACATCGAATTACTCGGAACCAAATTAAAAGCGATTAAACAGGCTGAGGATCGTGAGCAATTCCGCGCATTAATGAGGGAGTTGAATGAGCCTGTTCCTGATAGTGAGATTGTTCATACGCTTAAAGAAGCCCAACATTTTGTTGATGAGATAGGTTATCCAGTAATCGTTCGTCCAGCTTATACATTAGGTGGAACTGGGGGCGGAATTGTCCACAATGACGAAGAATTAGAAGAAATTGTAACGAGTGGTTTGAAGTACAGTCCCGTTACACAATGCCTGATTGAAAAAAGCATTGCTGGGTTCAAAGAAGTTGAATATGAAGTCATGCGTGATAAGTCCGACCAAGCAATTGTCGTGTGTAATATGGAAAACTTTGATCCGGTAGGTGTTCATACAGGCGACTCGATCGTTGTAGCACCTAGTCAAACATTAACCGATCGTGATTATCAAATGCTACGTAATTCATCATTGAAAATCATTCGTGCCTTAGGAATTGAAGGTGGATGTAATGTCCAGTTTGCCCTTGATGCAGATAGTGACCAATACTATATTATCGAGGTGAATCCTCGTGTCAGCCGTTCATCAGCATTAGCGTCAAAAGCAACAGGCTACCCAATTGCGAAGATGGCTGCCAAAATTGCTGTTGGTTATGCTCTAGATGAGATCCAAAATCCAGTCACCAAAACAACCTATGCTAGCTTTGAACCTGCCCTAGATTATGTAGTGTCAAAAATTCCTCGCTGGCCTTTTGATAAATTTGAAGCAGCTAATCACAAGCTAGGCACTCAAATGAAAGCAACAGGAGAGGTAATGGCGATTGGTCGTAATCTAGAAGAATCATTACTTAAAGCTGTTCGCTCTCTAGAAGCTGGATATGATCATTTAAATGATGGAGAGGTGAATGAATTAGATACAGATGCATTAAAGGTGAAAATCACGAAGCCAGATGACCAACGAATTTTTGCTTTAACAGAGCTGTTAAGAAGAGGCGTTGGGATTGATGAGTTGCATGAGTTAACTGATATTGACCGATTCTTCCWTCAAAAGCTTAAMCGCATCGTCGCAATCGAGCGTAACCTTAGTGAACATACTAACAATCTAGAAGTATTAACTGAAGCAAAAGAGAGAGGTTTCTCTGATTCTCAAATAGCAAAGCTATGGGAGACAACTGAGAGAGAAATCTATGAAACTCGTATGAATGAAAGCATCATACCAGTCTATAAAATGGTTGACACATGTGCTGCAGAATTTGAATCAGCTACGCCGTATTTTTATGGAACGTATGAAGAGGAAATGGAGTCAGTACGAACAGCTAAAAAGAGCATATTAGTGCTAGGTTCTGGTCCAATTCGAATTGGGCAAGGAATTGAGTTTGATTATGCGACTGTTCATACTGTTTGGGCGATTAAAGAGTCAGGCTATGAGGCAATCATCATGAACAATAACCCTGAAACGGTTTCAACTGATTTTAGCACATCGGATAAATTATACTTTGAACCGCTAACGGTAGAAGATGTTATGCATGTTGTCAATCACGAGCAACCAGAAGGTGTGATTGTACAATTTGGTGGTCAGACAGCAATCAATCTAGCAGATGAATTATCAGCTCGCGGAGTGAAGATCATTGGAACGTCTCTTGAAGATATGGACCGAGCCGAAGATCGTGATAAATTTGAACAAACACTTCTTGCATTAGATATTCCACAACCATTAGGGAAAACTGCGACATCAGTGGATGAAGCAGTAAAGATAGCGAACTCTATTGGCTACCCAGTATTAGTTAGACCTTCTTATGTTTTAGGGGGACGGGCTATGGAGATCGTATTTAAGGAAGAAGAGTTATTACATTATATGACGCATGCAGTCAAAATTAATCCGAAGCATCCAGTCTTAATTGATCGCTATTTAACAGGAAAAGAGCTTGAAGTTGATGCCATTTCTGATGGCGRAAATGTCTACATTCCAGGAATGATGGAACATATTGAGAGAGCAGGAGTCCATTCAGGTGACTCGATTGCAGTGTATCCTCCTCAAACCGTACCAGATCATTTAAAGCAAAAGATCATTGATCGTACGATTGCGATTGCAAGAGGATTGAGGATCGTTGGTCTACTAAACATTCAATATGTATGGCATAAAGATGAGGTGTATGTACTTGAAGTTAACCCGCGCTCAAGTCGTACCGTTCCATTTCTAAGTAAAATTACTGGAGTGTCAATGGCTAACTTAGCAACAAAAGTAATGTTAGGAAAAACGCTTCCAGAACTAGGTTATGCAACAGGCTATCACCCAGAGTCAACGGTTGTATCGGTTAAAGTTCCGGTCTTCTCCTTTGCTAAATTGCGTCGTGTAGACATTACATTAGGCCCTGAAATGAAATCAACAGGGGAAGTAATGGGACGTGATGTTACGCTTGAGAAAGCTCTATACAAAGGATTAATTGCATCTGGTATGAAAATCCCAACGCATGGTTCGGTTTTGTTTACAATTGCGGATAAGGATAAAGATGAAGCGTTAAGTTTAGTCGAGCGCTTTCACCGCATCGGTTATAACATTCTTGCTACAGCTGGAACTGCAGCGGAAATTAAAGAGCTCGGGATCCCTGTAACAACTGTGAATAAAATTGGTGAAGAAAAGCCTCACTTACTTGATGTGATCAGACAAGGACAAGCGCAGTTTGTGATCAATACATTAACTAGAGGAAAACAACCTGCACGTGATGGGTTTAGAATTCGCCGTGAGTCTGTTGAGAATGGCGTTGTTTGCTTAACGTCAATCGATACAGCGGATGCATTATTAAGTGTATTAGAATCAATCACATTCACATCAGAGAGTATGCCACAAATGGAAGCACCTAAAGGGGGAGTAATGAATGCAGAAACAAGCAATCTTCAAAATCACAAGTCAACAGTTAGTAGCGGATCGCATCTATGAACTAACCTGTGAAGGAGAGCAAGTTTTGCAAATGACAAACCCTGGTCAGTTTGTGCATATAAAAGTAGGGAATTTTAATGACATTCTGTTAAGAAGACCACTTAGTATCGGCGATGTGGACCTGAATTCAAAAACATTCAAGATGATTTACCGAGTAGAAGGTCAAGGCACGACTCGTCTTTCTAAAAAGGTAGCAGGCGAGGAAATCGACGTGTTAGGTCCGCTTGGAGTGGGATTTCCGGTCGAGGAAGCCCGACAAGGAGAAACCGCTCTCCTTGTCGGAGGTGGTATCGGAGTTCCACCTTTATACTACTTATCAAAGCAGCTTGTTGAACGTGGAGTAAATGTGATTCATGTTCTTGGCTTCCAGTCTAAAAAAGATGTATTTTACGAAGAAGAATTTTCAAAGCTTGGACCAACATATGTGACGACTGTTGATGGAACTT
>NZ_LFEL01000195.1:0-3908 GCF_001037965.1 Bacillus sp. LL01
ATCTCTTTATTTGAGTTCCCTTTCGTTAAAAATAAACGATCGACTTCCTCTTGTTGAATCGATTCTTTTTTCATATCAGTAAAGGTTTGCTTGTAGCGCAAGAGTGCATCTTGAAAGCGATCAAATTCAAACGGCTTAATTAAGTAATCGACCGCTCCAAAGCGCAAAGCGGTTTGAATCGAGCCGCGATCGTTTGCTGAGGAGACGACGATGACATCAACGGGATGATTGACGCGTCTTAACTCCATTAATAGGTCGAGTCCATTTTCATTCGTCATATAGACATCGAGTAAAATCAGATCAATCGGTTCTTCTTTTAAGTACGTCCAGCCTTCGTCGATACCTCTTGCGACACCGACAAGCTTAAATTCAGGAATGCGTTCAACAAAAATGGCGTTAAATTTCGCGACCATCGGATCATCTTCAATAATAAGTACTCGTATCATGGTTGGTATAGGAAATCCTTGCTTTAAAGGTCATCCCTTCTCCTTTCTCTGATTCAATCTCTAACTTACCGTTTGTACGTGTGATCGCTTCCTGGATTAAATACATCCCGTAGCCACGATCACCGCTTTTAGTTGATTTCTTTTTTTGTAGCCATGTTTCTGGGTGGTCAGTTTCTAATCCTGGTCCATTATCCATAACGGTCCACTCTAGGTTGTTATCATCTGAGTATGTGAGATCAATCTGAAGCTCTTGTTCGTCTTGGTCCTTTATCGCTTCATAGGCATTGTCGAGTGAGTTACCAATGACGGTGATCWAGGAATCCAGTACTTCTGGCTGCTTAATCGAAGGCCAAGGCATCTCGCCTGTTAAATCAATCTCAACTCCTTGTTCTTCAAGAAAACTCAGCTTATTTAAAAGATAGCCTGCAAGCACCGGGTCTTTGACATAGTCTGAGATCCAGCCGACATCTTTTTGGTAAAAATCTGAGATCGTGTTGATATAGGATTGAAGCTCATCGTACGATTCGGTGTATACCATTGCAGAAATGACATGAAGCTTATTCATAAACTCATGCGTGTGCMCACGCAGTGTTTCAGCATAGGTTTTAGCACCTGATAATTGCTCGAGCATAACAGTGAGCTCGGTTTTATCACGGAATGTTGCGAGTGCCCCAACAAGTTTACCAGCAGTTTTGACTGGTACATGGTTGATGACGATTTCCATTTGATTCAGCTTCTCTGGTTGATCGAGTTTCATTTCTTCATGAACGAGTACATCATGTAAGCGTGTGTTAGGCATAAAGGATGCGACATGTTGCCCGATTGGGTCTCCTCTTAGGCCGGCTCGATTAAACATGCTTAAAGCTGCTCGGTTTACGACGACAATCTTTCCTGAATCATCAATCGCAATGACGCCTTCTCGAACAGAAGCCAGCATTGCTTCGCGTTCTTTTAACAGTTGCGAAATTTCTCTTGGCTCAAGCCCATTTAAGGCATTTTTGACTTTTTGCGCTAAAAGAAGGGCCCCGATCATGCCGGCAACCAGGCCAAGGGCAAGTCCGTATAAAATATATTTCTGACTATCAAAGATCGTTGCGCGAATTTGACTGGTTAGAATGCCAGTTGAGACGACTCCGATTTGTTCTTCGCCATCATAAACTGGCACGAATGCGCGCATCGATTCTCCTAATGTACCTACTGCCACTGAGGTGTAAGATTCTCCTTCCAAAGCACGGTCTTGATCATCCCCAATAAAACGTTGTCCAATTAATTCTTCATTTGGGTGAGAGAGACGAATGCTATTCATATCCATGACGACGATATAGTGCACGTCGGTAAGGGCTTGAACTTCCTTTGTAAAGGCTTGCACAGAACCACCGTCGTCACCGTTTCGGAGGCCGTTGATCACATCAGGTGTTTGTCCAATCGTGGCGGCGATCGTTTGCGCTTTTTCTTCTAACGTTCTCTCGGTCCGTTGAGCAGAGTCATATCCAACGAGTAACCCCGTTAACAGAAGCGCACTAATGACAACAATTGAAACAAGTAGAATAATCAGAGTTTTTAATTGATAAGGTTTCTTCTTTTTTACATAATTAAACGGTTTGGCCATAGTTCTTTCCTCATTCGTGTGTCTATTTCCTTCTACTATATCAAATGAAGCTATTTAATAGGAAAAGAGTTTTGAAGTCAGACCTGTCATGTCGCAAAAAGTGTAAGACTGTGGGACTGTGTCGACATCTTCTAGGCGGCGCGGTGGTAATTGCCTTGTAAGGGTAGATTTAACCTGTTAAAATTAGCGTTAGTGAGATAATGCTTCACGTTCATAGAAAAAGTGTGTATGAGCTGAATGAAGAGAGGGCGAATTCAATGCTAGGACTACTTAAGAAAGTTATCGGTGATCCAAGTCAGCGTCAAGTAAAGAAAAATGAGAAGATTGTAGATCAAATTGATGCGTTGGCCGATGATATGAAAAAGCTATCAGATGACGGTCTTCAAAAGAAAACAGCAGAATATAAAGAGCGTCTTGAAAAAGGCGAAACATTAGATGATTTATTACCAGAAGCCTTCGCTACGGTACGAGAGGCGTCTACTCGTGTGCTAGGGATGACTCCTTATCGCGTGCAGCTATTAGGTGGTATTGCCTTGCACCAAGGAAATATATCTGAAATGAAAACAGGGGAAGGTAAAACATTAGTTGGAACCCTACCTGTTTATTTAAATGCGTTAGCTGGCAAAGGTGTTCATGTGGTTACAGTCAATGAATACTTAGCTCGTCGTGACTGCGAAATGATGGGTGAGCTTTATCGTTTTCTTGGTTTAACCGTTGGCTTAAATGAGTCAGGGTTAACAAAAGAAGAGAAAGCAGAAGCGTATCGTGCAGATATTACATACAGCACGAATAACGAGCTTGGCTTTGATTATCTTCGTGATAATATGGTTCTTTACAAAGAGCAGATGGTGCAACGTCCACTGAATTTTGCTCTTGTCGATGAGGTCGATTCGATCTTGGTCGATGAAGCAAGAACGCCATTAATCATTTCAGGTTCTGTTGAGCGTTCTACTCAACTTTATACACAAGCAAACTCGTTTATCCGTGTATTGAAAGCAGAAGAAGATTACACGTTCGACGAAAAAACAAAAGCAGTTCAATTAACAGAGGAAGGCGTTTCAAAAGCAGAGCGCGCCTTTGGAATTGAAAACTTATATGATCAGAAACATGTTCAATTAAATCACCATTTAAATCAATCATTAAAAGCGCATGTCGTGATGCAACGTGACGGTGATTATGTTGTAGAAGATGGCGATGTAGTCATTGTTGACCAATTTACAGGTCGTTTAATGAAAGGTCGTCGCTACAGCGATGGTCTACACCAAGCCATTGAAGCAAAAGAAGGCATGCAGATTCAACGTGAGAGCATGACACTTGCTTCGATTACGTTCCAGAACTACTTCCGTATGTATCAAAAGCTTGCTGGTATGACCGGTACGGCAAAAACGGAAGAAGAAGAATTCCGCAATATTTACGGAATGGACGTTATGGTCATTCCAACAAATAAACCAATCGCGCGTGAGGATCGACCTGATCTTATTTACAAGACAATGGAAGCGAAATTTAAAGCGGTTGTCACGGAAATTGAAGCTTTTCATAAAAAAGGACAACCAGTGCTTGTTGGTACAGTAAGTGTTGAGACATCAGAGCTAGTTTCAAAATTACTAAACAAACGTCGAGTTCCTCATCACGTACTAAATGCGAAAAATCATGAGCGTGAGGCTGATATTATTGAAGGTGCAGGTCAGCAAGGTGCGGTAACGATCGCAACAAACATGGCCGGMCGTGGTACGGATATCAAGCTAGGTGACGGTGTTCGTGAGCTTGGTGGCTTGCATGTTCTTGGTACGGAGCGTCATGAGAGTCGTCGTATTGATAATCAGTTACGTGGTCGTGCTGGTCGTCAAGGGGAT
>NZ_LFEL01000196.1:0-3904 GCF_001037965.1 Bacillus sp. LL01
GTATTCGACGCTGCTCATGCATTAGGGGAATCCATCCCTTTGGCAACGTATAAATATGATGGCTACAAACAGAAATCCAACGAACCGGAAGTGAAGCTGAAGCAGGTTGTATTACTGACAGATAGCAATAAAGAAGATGGATATGCGTTATTTTGGAGTTTCCCAACGATCATGGCAAGTATACTTGTGTTCTTTGCCTTAAACGAACATAATCCTACTCACTTTGAGAATATGGTAGACCTTGCTTGGATGTTTAGTTTATCTTTTCTCTTCTTTTTAGGAGCTGTGTATTATATTTGGAAAGAGAAGAACTTAGGGCTTTCGTTTATCTTTGTCATGTTACAGTTCGCGACTGCGTTCTATGGATATGGAGCATCTCATTTGCCATATCTTCTATATCCGCACCTCACGATCTATGATGGTTTTACAAACGAGGCAATGGCGATTGCGCTTATTATTGCCTTTATAGCTGGCTTGTTCCTCTTGATCCCTTCTTTATATCTATTGATGAGATTATTTTTGTTTGATAACAAATATGTACAAGGTAAAAAGTAAGGAGGATAAGAATGGATTTTTTCTTAATTATGATTGCGCCTCTTTTGATTGTGATAATCTGTATAGCTCTATTGTTTTGGTGGGGAGCAAAAGGTAAGGCTCCTTATCAATAAAYAATGCCGCCGATGAGTATTCGACTTATCGGTGGTTTTTTTATGGGTTATCAGGATAATGGTACTATTGTAGGGTAAACTATGTAGAAATTTGTAGGTTATCCGCCTTATTTTGGAGATTTTGGTTTAATTCCTTGTTGGAAGGGTATAGATTCTTAGTTATTTTTACAATGTATATCAAAGTTTTTTAATGGAGGTATGAAGGATGAAGGGGTATTTAAGCTTGCTAGTGGGGCTTTGCATACTTGGTTTGGTCGCTTGTGGCCAACCAACTGAAAGCGCTACGAATCAGATGAATTCATTCCAATTTGATCAGTTGCCGAGTTCAGATATTTCAGAGAAGATGAAGGTTTATTTATGGGAGGAAGGAGAGCGAGTGCTCCCATTTATTTCTCATGAAGAGACTCCTGAGCTTACTGAAAAGCATGATCAATTATTAGAATTAGTAATGAATGAGGAAGAACTTCACCAATCAGGTTATGATAATCGTTTCATTATACAGGAAAATGTATTCGGAGCAGAGTATGAAGGTTGGCAGGAAATTGAACTCATCGTAATGGATGATCATGTTTTTTCTACTTCACCATTCTTTCAGTTGAATGAAGTTCAATATAAAAGAACGGTGGCAATCAATTCACTACGATCACGTACCAACTCATATAAGAATCAAATTCAACTTAATCGATCAATGAACCTTAAAGATGTAGATATTCTTGGTTTATAATAGTGACAAGGTCCACCCTCCTAGAGCAGTACACTGTTTATCTAGGAGGGTTTGTTATGTAGATTAAAGGTATAAGCAGAAGGCAAACGAGGTGGAGAGATGTTAACAAAGTTATTAGCACAAGAAATCGTAGAGCGGACAATTGAGATTATTGGCTACAACGTAAATGTGATGGATAAAGACGGTATTATTATTGGGAGTGGAGATGAAAGTCGGTTGTATGAATTACACGCTGGAGCAGTAGAAGCTATTGCTAAAGGGGCGGAAGTAGAAGTGAGCGATGAGGATGTAATAAGGCTGAAAGGGACAAAGACGGGGATTAACCTGCCTATTACATTTAATGGAGAAATTGTTGGTGTTATTGGGGTGACAGGACCACTTGAGGATATTCGAGGGTATGGCAAGTTAGTCAAAATGGCGGCGGAACTTTCGTTAAGCCAAGCGTTCTTAACGGCTGAACTCCAATGGGATACTCGTCACAAAGAAGAATTAGTTAGACAAGTTGTTGAAGGGAAAGTAGATAATTGGAACTTGTTTTTAACGAGAGCTGAATCGCTCGGATTGGTGATTGAATTTCCGTGTGAAGTTCTTTATATAGAAGCACCACATTCGTTAAACCGTTCTAAAGAAGAACAACAAAAAGAAGCATTGAAAGAACTGTTAAAAGCACATGGAGAGCCAATTCAGATTCAAAAAGATCAATATATCCTTTTCTTGCTTGAAGGAAGAAGAATAAATAAAGAGAAGCTGATTCAGATCGTTCAAAGATACGAGCTAGAAATAGGTTGTGGAATGATGATTGACACCATACAAGAGTTATCCACATCTTATCAACAAGCTTTTGATTCGTTGCAAGTAGGAAAGCTTCGTGACTCAAATACAAGAATACATAGATATGAAGATCTGTTATTAGACGTTTGGTTGTATCGCATCTATCGATTATCAGATGCGGAGCATTTAAAGAAAGTAATTTTAACATTGAAGAAGGATGATTTATCGATTCAGCTAATGCAAACGCTACAAAAATATATCGAAGAAAACGGTGAAATACAACAAGTGGCATCCTCTCTCTTTGTTCATAGAAACACGATTCAATACCGCCTGCAACGAATTGCCGACATCACTAAAAAAGACCCAAGAAACCTCCAATCCCTACTTGAGCTGTATATTAGTTTGAAAATAGATCAATTCGATTCGAATTCAAAGTAGCTATATTGTGCACATGACTAAAAACACTTTAGATATTAAAGGGTTATTTAGTTTAAGTGCACAATGAATGAAGAGTAGAAAACGCTTACAATAGAGGGGAGCAATGTTGTGAGGGGGAGAAAATGATGGATGTGCAAGTAACAGCTATTGGAGCCTTATTAGGGTTAATCATTGCAATCGTAATGATTTTACGTAAAATACCACCTGTATATGCGCTAATGACAGGTGCATTAGTAGGTGGACTTGTAGGCGGAGCATCGGTGATTGATACGGTTGACTTGATGATTGGTGGAGCAGGTGGAATTATTCCTGCAGTACTAAGGATATTGGCAGCTGGTGTGTTGGCTGGGGTTTTAATTGAATCGGGAGCAGCAGCGACCATTGCTGAGGGGATTGTCAAAAAGGTGGGACAAACTCGTGCGCTACTAGCACTAGCTATTGCCACAATGATTTTAACAGCAGTTGGAGTTTTTGTTGATGTGGCCGTTATTACTGTAGCACCTATTGCATTAGCAATTGCGAGCCAAGCGGGCTTATCAAAAACTGCGATTTTGCTTGCGATGATTGGTGGCGGTAAAGCAGGAAATATTATGAGTCCTAATCCAAATACGATTGCTGTATCAGAAGCATTCAATGTACCACTTACATCGGTTATGGCAGCAGGGATTATTCCAGCTGCATTTGGTGTGACGGCTACTTATTTTATTGCAAAGCGTCTCTCTAAAAAAGGTTCAGCCGTTCAGTTAGAAGAGGTCGAATCAAAGAATGCTGCGGGGGCACCATCATTTGCGGCTGCCATCGTAGCTCCACTTGTAGCAATTGTGCTGTTAATGTTGCGGCCACTATTTGATATTGTGGTCGATCCAATGATCGCCTTACCTTTAGGTGGATTGATTGGTGCACTTGTGATGGGTAAATTTAAAATGATGAATCAATACGCTATTTCTGGTTTAAATAAAATGTCAGGTGTTGCGATTTTACTAATAGGAACGGGAGCAATTGCTGGTATTATCTCAAATTCAGGCTTGAGAGATGTGCTTATTAACGGTCTTGATGGCCTAGGCTTGCCAGCTTATGCCCTTGCACCTGCTTCAGGGATATTCATGTCAGCAGCTACAGCATCAACGACAGCAGGTTCAGCTGTAGCAAGTAGCGTGTTTGGCGCAACGTTGCTTGAGTTAGGCGTTGCCGGTCTTGCCGGTGCTGCGATGGTTCATGCCGGCGCAACCGTCCTTGATCATCTTCCGCACGGTAGTTTCTTCCATGCAACAGCAGGAAGTGTAGGTATGCAAATGCATGAACG
>NZ_LFEL01000197.1:0-3899 GCF_001037965.1 Bacillus sp. LL01
TCCGGTGCTTGATGTTTTCCGTAAGCCAAAAGAAGAAATGACAAAAGAGTTTGTAAAACAGATTACGGAACCTGAGGAAACGACCGATGCGATAAAGCAAATGTTAGCAGATCACCCAGAAGGACATATCGTTCAATTAACATTTGTAGGAGAAGAAGCAGAGAGTCCATTGATTACTCAGCTCATCCGTACGTTTGATGTGGAAGTCAATATTGTTCAAGGGAAAATTACCAAGATTCATGAAGGGTCATACGGAACATTATTTGTTGCCTTAAATGGCCAAAAAGAAGAAGTGGAACGTGCCATTGCCTTTATCCAAAGCAAGAAAGTGGAAGTGGAGGTGATCACGTATGCTTGATCAATTTTTAGCTGATGTAAAATGGGATCGTCTGTGGGATGCTACACTTGAGACCATTTACATGACATCCATCTCTGTATTAGCGACATTTATTATAGGGATTATTCTAGGACTGGTTTTATATTTAACAAGCAAAGGTAACCTTTGGGAAAATACATTGGTCAATGGGATTACCAGTTTTATTGTAAATATTTTCAGATCGATTCCATTTATTATTCTGATCGTATTACTCATTCCATTTACACGAGCATTAACGGGTTCGATGCTAGGTGCAAATGCAGCCCTACCAGCTCTGATTATTGGAGCTGCACCTTTTTATGCACGTATGGTTGAGATTGCCCTTCGCGAAATTGATAAAGGAGTGATTGAAGCTTCTCAATCAATGGGGGCAAGCAATTGGACAATCATTCGAAAAGTATTAATTCCAGAATCCTTACCAGCCCTTATTTCTGGTATTACAGTTACAGCGATTGCTTTAGTCAGTTACACAGCGATGGCCGGTGTCATTGGAGCTGGTGGTCTTGGTCACTTCGCTTATTTAGAAGGGTTCCAACGAAACAATAGTCAAATTACTTTAGTAGCAACGATCGCTATTCTATTGGTAGTATTTGTTATTCAATGGATGGGTGATTATTTTACAAATAAAACAGATAAAAGGTAGGGGGAAAAGAAAGATGAAAAAGTTTTTAAGCGTAGTAGCTGCTGCAGCATTATCGGTATCACTTGTAGCATGTGGTGGTGCAGAGGAAGAAACAACTGAAGGAGATGCTGGAGAAGATGCAGCAGAAGGTGAATCATCAACATTAGTAGTGGGGGCTTCTGCTGTTCCACATGCAGAAATCCTAGAAGCGGCACAACCATTGCTTGCTGAAGAAGGAATTGATCTTAAAGTACAAGTATTCCAAGATTATATTTTACCAAACCAAACATTGCGTGATGGAGATATCGATGTGAACTACTTCCAAACGCCTGGTTACCTAGATATGCAAATTGAAGAAAATGATTATGATTTCGTTAGCGTGGGCGCTATTCATGCTGAACCAATTGGTGTGTATTCACAAGAGTACACAAGCTTAGATGAACTTCCTGAAGGTGCAACCATCATTATGAGTGATTCCATTAGTGATCACGGTCGAATCCTTCCGATTTTTGAGCGTGCTGGCTTAATTGAGTTAGACGTCGAAGAAGGTCAATTAGCAACAATTGAAGATATTTCATCAAACCCTAAAAACCTTCAATTTGGATCAACTCAAGTGGAAGCACGTATGCTTGCTCCTTCATTTGAAAGTGGCGAAGGTGATGCAGTGGTGATTAACACGAACTATGCACTTGAAGGCGGAGTAGATATTGAGCAATATGGAATTGCTTTTGAAGACGAAGAGGTTCTTCAGCCAAACTTAATCGTTGTTCGCTCTGAAGACCAAGATCGCCCTGAGGTACAGAAGCTTGTTCAGGTTTTACAATCGCAAGAAATTCAAGACTTCATTAATGAAGAGTATGATGGTGCGGTTATTCCATTAACAGAAGAATAAAACAGTTAAGAGTGCCCTTTGGGTGCTCTTTTTTRTATAAATGAACGCTTTGATTCGAATACTACCATTGAAATGGAATCAACTTAAGGAGGGATTGTAGATGGATCAACAACAACAATCAAGTGCCATTCAAATGGCGCTACATGAGTATAAAGAAGGTTTAGGGCACTTCACTGAAAAAATGCCTGACATTGCAAAGAAATACAATGCGTTCACTGAGGCTTGTTTTGCCAAAGGAAAGCTTTCGCAAAAAGAAAAGCAAATGATTGCGTTAGGTATTAGTGTGTTTGCTCAAGATGAATACTGCATAATTTATCATACAAAAGGCTGTCTGGATCAAGGGTGCACAGAAGATGAGATCTTAGAAGCAGTAGGTGTGACTGCGGCTTTTGGTGGTGGAGCTGCGATGAGTCAGGCTGTAACCCTTGTGCAAGAAGCGATGACCGACCTTGGTGGCAAAGGTAGTAAAATGCAGCAATAATTGGGATGAGCTGAAAAATGACGTAATCCGGAGTTATCGTAATGGTAAGTTTTCTGACAATGGCGTAGGTGAACTGAATCCCATTTAAGGGGTCATAAGCTCTTTTTTGCACTTTGGTCAATTAAAGCGATCATGTTAAGATACGTGTATCAAAAGAGAAGGGATTGATTAACTATCCAATCATTAGACGCTGCGTATACGAGTGATATGGAAAAAGCAATGCATTCTGCACATGGAATAGGTTATGCTGAATACAACCGAAGTCTAGACAAAAGAATGGAAATTGAAAAAGCTCGTGAGGAAGATTACAAACGCTGCAACCAGATTGCGAAAGAATTCAATCAACATCACGCATAAAACAGAAGAATACAAATTAAATAAGGAGAGTGGTACCAAATAGGTGCCACTCTCTTTCTGTATAAATCATTCTATTATATAATGAAGAGATGACAGTCTTGTTACCTTGAACTTACGTTGGATTTGTTATAAGATTGTAATGAGAAYAGATTGAGAATAATTCGATATAAATCGAAATCACACTGCTTTTAGATAAAGCAAGATAAATTGGAGGTCATAGAGATGTCAGCACCATTCTTAAAAATCGAGAACTTACACGTTTCAATTGAAGGAAAGGAAATTCTTAAAGACTTCAGTATTGAAATTAACGGTGGAGAAATTCACGCGATCATGGGACCAAATGGTACAGGTAAATCAACACTAGCATCTGCAATCATGGGACACCCTAAATATGAAATCACAAGTGGATCTGTAACAATGAACGGTGAAGATGTACTTGAAATGGAAGTGGATGAGCGTGCACAAGCTGGTCTATTCCTAGCAATGCAATACCCTTCTGAAATTRGCGGTATTACGAATGCAGATTTCTTACGCTCTGCTATTAATGCAGGTCGTGAAGAGGGCGAAGAACTTTCATTAATGAAATTTATCCGTAAGCTAGATGAGAAAATGGATCTTCTTGAAATGGATCAACAGTTTGCACAACGTTACCTGAACGAAGGATTCTCTGGTGGAGAGAAGAAACGTAATGAAATTCTTCAACTAATGATGCTTGAGCCGAAACTTGCAATCCTTGATGAGATCGATTCTGGTCTTGATATTGATGCACTTAAAGTTGTATCTAAAGGTGTAAATGCTATGCGCGGTTCTGAATTTGGTTGCTTAATCATTACTCACTACCAACGTCTACTTGATTACATCAAGCCTGATAAAGTACACGTTATGATGCAAGGTCGTATCGTTAAATCTGGTGGTTCTGAGTTAGCTCAACGTCTTGAGGCAGAAGGTTACGACTGGATTAAAGAAGAGCTTGGCATTGAAGATGAGCGTGTGAACGTAAACCAAGAAGCTTAAGTCTAGTTTCATCTGTACGATCAAGAATTGATGCAAATCAGTGAATCAACAGTAAAGGGTGGGTATGTATGTCAATCGAGACAAAAGTAACGTTCGATAAAGAACAAATTCAAGCATTCTCGGATGGACGCAATGAGCCAACATGGCTTAAAGACAT
>NZ_LFEL01000198.1:0-3896 GCF_001037965.1 Bacillus sp. LL01
GATTCAGAATGAATAGAAGCTGCTGTGACTTGGTATTTTTCAAAAATACGAGCAAAGGAGAGTCACTTTGAGTAARAATAAATCGTAATTCCCCACGAGCCCCAAAAGCTTCATACTTAGTACGTAAAGAAATAATATGTTGCATATAGGCAAATAAGTCTTTGTCTTGTTTGTCATCTTCCCAAATCATGCACTCTCTACACCCAGGATCGCCATCACCTTGCATTCCGATCTCATCTCCATAATATATGCATGGTGTACCTGGCATAGCAAATTGTAGCAAAACTTGCAATTTCACTCGATATTTTTGATCGTCTGATAACGTTAGGATGCGAGGGGTATCATGGCTGCCTAAAAGGTTGAAGGCTACTTCTTGAACAGGTTTTGGATACAGATGAAGCAATTTTGTTGTCTGTTCAATGAATGTTTGTTTATCCATCGATTTCTTCCCTATATAATCCACAATTGCTGATGTAATAGGGTAATTCATAACAGCGTCAAACTGGTCACCTACTAGCCATGGCATGGAGTCGTGCCAGATTTCTCCTAATATATAAGCATCAGGTTTAATGGCTTTAACTTCTTTTCTAAAGTCTCTCCAAAATGCATGGTCAATTTCATTAGCTACATCTAAGCGCCAGCCATCTATATCAAACTCACTAATCCAGTAGGTGGCTACCTCAAGTAAATATGTCTTCACCTCAGGATGCTCAGTGTTTAATTTTGGCATCGAGGGAACAAAAGCAAATGCATCATAATTCGGTCGCTCATCTACCTTTAATGGGAATTCGTGAATATGAAACCAATCACGATAGGCTGATTCCGCACCATGCTCTACCACATCTTGAAAGGGAGCAAAATAGAATCCTGAATGATTAAAGACGGCATCTAGCATGATACGAATACCTTTTGCATGGCAACGTTCAACAAATAATTTGAATGTTTTCTTATCACCAAACTGGGGGTCAATCTCCATATAATCAATTGTATCGTATTTATGATTAGAGTGGGCTTTGAAAATAGGTGTCAAGTAAATGCCGGAAATTCCTAGGCTCTTTAAATAATCAAGGTGGTCTTCAATTCCTTTAAGATCTCCACCAAAGAAATTGGTAGGAGTCGGTTCACAGCTTCCCCATGGAAGAGTATCTTTAGGGTTGGTAGAAGGATCTCCATTTGCAAATCTTTCTGGGAAGATTTGATACCACACAGTATCCTTTACCCATTCTGGAGGGTGAAAAATATCTGCCTCATTTAAAAAAGGGAAACAAAAGTAGAAACCAGGATCACGAGGGGAGTTATTGAAGAAACCTCGTTCAGTATACGTTAATTCCTCTTCATTAGAACGTAAGTTAAAGCCATATCTTAACCTTCTAAAAGGGGGGATGACTTCTTGGAACCAATAATCAAATAAATCATCACTGCCAGTTTTTTTCATTCTTTCTTTTTGGAATATCCATCCTGTCTCGTCGCACCACTCATAAGGGTCTCCATGTATCAGTTCAACATCATCAATGTCATCTTTTTTGGTTCTTAACCGAATATGTAATGTTTTGTCATCATAGGCATAGGCAAACTCATTTTTAGGTCGGTGATACACAGCCTCTTTAAACATCAAACCCCTCCTGTTAATTGAACATTCGTTTACACTAAGCGTATGAAAACGATTTAATGATGTCAAGACGAGAATGCAAACGTTTGTCAATCGCATAAAAAATACGAAAAATTAAAATGAAAACGGTTGCCTAAATCTATGATTCTATGTATAATTACCTAAAAGCATACATGAAAGCGATTGCATATTTTTTTATCGAATTGTGCAAACGATTGCTCTAATTATGGCATAAAGGGTGTGACTTAAAAGATGAGCAAACAGTGGTGGAAAGAAAGCGTAGTCTATCAGATTTACCCTCGCAGTTTTGCAGATAGTAATGGAGATGGAATTGGAGATATCCAAGGGATTATCAGTAAATTAGATTATTTAAAGTGGTTAGGAATTGATGTGATTTGGTTAAGTCCAGTCTATGATTCACCTAATGATGATAACGGTTACGATATTCGAGATTACTATGCAATCATGAAAGAATTTGGAACCATGGATGATTGGGAGAAAATGCTTGATGAAATTCATCAGCGTGATATGAAATTGATCATGGATTTGGTTGTAAATCATTCGAGTGATGAATGTGAATGGTTTGTAAAGTCGGCATCTTCTAAAACAAGCCCATATCGGGACTATTACATATGGAGACCTGCGAAAGAGGGAGCGGAGCCAAACAACTGGGAATCACATTTTAGTGGATCAGCTTGGCGATATCATGAAAAAACGAATGAATACTTTCTCCATTTGTTTTCTAAAAAACAACCAGATTTCAATTGGGAAAATGCTTCTTTACGTCAAGAAATGTATAAAATGATGACTTGGTGGTTAGATAAAGGGATCGATGGCTTTAGGATGGATGTTATCAACATGATCTCAAAAGCCGAGGGATTACCTAACGCAGAAATATCTAAAGAGTCACCTTATCAACCTGCAGGTGATAAATTCTTGAATGGTCCAAATGTTCATACGTATTTACAAGAGATGAATGAGAAAGTTCTATCTAATTATGACATTATGACGGTCGGGGAGACACCCGGTGTAACTCCTGATGACGCAGCATTATTCACTGGGGAAGATCGAAATGAATTGAATATGGTTTTTCAATTTGATCATATGGATGTTGATTCTGGACCGGGTGGAAAGTGGGACATAAGACCTTGGAGTTTGAGGGAATTAAAACGCATTTTRGATGGCTGGCAACTGGGGTTACAAGGTAGAGGGTGGAATAGTCTTTACCTGAACAATCATGATCAACCTCGAATGGTTTCTCGTTTTGGAGACGATAAGGATTACAGAGAGAAATCGGCAAAAATGCTTGCGACTTTTCTTCATACATTGCAAGGCACTCCTTACATTTACCAAGGCGAAGAGATTGGGATGACAAATGTTCAATTCAACTCAATYGAAGACTWTCAAGATATTGAAACATTGAATATGTATCAAGATGCAATCGAGGGKAGAGGTTTAGCACATGAAGAGGTAATGAGGCAGATCTTTATTAAAGGGCGTGACAATGCTAGAACGCCGATGCAATGGGATACATCGAGTCATGGGGGCTTTACTACAGGGACACCTTGGCTACAAGTTAACCCTAATTACAAGCAGATAAACGTAGACCAAGCTAAAGAAAACCCTGATTCAATTTTACATTATTATCGTAACCTCATAAAACTTCGTAGGGAACATCCTATTATGGTTTATGGAGTGTATAGTCCACTTGATATAGAAAATGATTCAATTTATAGCTACACACGAGAGTGGCAAGGCAAAAAAATATTAGTTATTTTGAACTTCACAAAAGAAGAACAAGCTTATGAAGTTCCAAAAGAGTGGGCAAATGAAAGCGTTAAATTATTCATTAGTAATCAATCTAATAGTGAAGATCAACTCGAAGACCAAAAGATTCACTTAACTCCTTATGAAGCTCGTGTTTATTCCATGTAAGGGAGATTTTATTTTTGAAGGAGGTGATGTAAGAAAGAGCAAGGATCTATCATTCGTAACGAACTTAAAAACAATTGAAAAAGGTTAAGGGGGAAGAAAAATGAAATTGCGTTCATTCTTATTATTAGTAGTAATGGGATTAGCTTTAGCTTTCTTAGTAGCATGTGGTCCTGATCGTGAAGAAGAAGCAGCACCTGCACCATCTGAAGGTGAAGGAGAAACAGAAGGAGAAGTAACAGAGGCGGAAAAGCCAGATACATTAACAATGTGGGTAAATGATGAAGATGCACAACTTGATGCATACGAAGAAATTACAGATCGCTTTACAGAAGAAACTGGTATTAATGTAGAT
>NZ_LFEL01000199.1:0-3877 GCF_001037965.1 Bacillus sp. LL01
CAAAATGAGAAATATGGCATCGCATTCAAGTCCCGGTGTTGCTTTAAAAGAGGATTGTCATTTCATGATAAACGTTATTAACACATTAGCATTTGAATATTTAAAAGATAATCAATCAGCTTTAGATATATAATTTGTAACATAAAAAGGATCTGCAATAACTTTATTGTAATCAGATATTCTTTTCAAAATATCCGATGTAGCATTTCCTAAATAGCCATTAGCATCTATCTCTTCATAATTACGTGATTCAAAAAATACAGCACGGTAAATTATACTCAGTTCATCATCTGTAAATTGAAAAGAACCTCTTATGTTAGACTCATTTGAGGTTCTAATCCTTTTTGATTCTTGATCTCGAGTTTCTTTTCTTACAATTTCTACAACATTATTTAGACCGACTTTTTGATGTGCATTTATTTTAATCTGCAACCCATTCGCAGTTATTTCCAATATATTTATCTTATCTTGCAATTCTTTGTTCCTATTATCATTTAGCATTACCTTCTCATTCGTTCTACTAATCTCCATGACTAACGACGATATGGTACCTTGTAAAGACAAGATATTTCGTTCCATTCCCTCAATTTTCTCTTCTAAATCTTTAATTTTATCTGACATATCAATCACTCCTATAGTATTTTGGGGTTAGCCCTCACGAATGGAGGGCTCTTTCTATTACTTCAATCCTCTACGCTGCGCCTCATACTGCAAACGTACCGCTTCACGAATAGTTARCTCMCCYGCTTTMGCYTTKTCTAACCAGGTCTTGTTCAATGGAGTRCGRTTYCTCTCKCCATCCGTCCAATTTTCYARCATGCTARTTACCGCGCTTAATTCWACATTTGTAAGTTTCATATTAAAATAAACCTCCTCATATGGTAGTGGATCTGCTTCACTTGATGTGATMAYTCGAAWTAAATCACTTCTAAACTGGTTCATTCCAATSACAGGGCACGCCTTCCAGCTGTAGCCTGGCATTTCACTATGCCCTTTCACTTCCCCKTTAACAGGYAATACTTTTGGAAGATRCTCATTAAATAACCAYACARCTGMTTCATACTGCTCTTTTGTTGGTACTTGTGTACGGAARTCACCCACCATACAAACTCCTAAACTGTGACGGTTACTRTTGCCCACATGMGGKGTTTGRATATCRTGATCARCACACCARTAGATMGTACCGTCTCTCATAATCACRTARTGRTAAGCCATGATAGACCAGTTGTTTGTGTTGATATGATARTTWGCRAATGMTTCAGGGCTRCCACTTGTRGTTAGTGAATGATGTAGCACCCAAAAMCGAATGGCATTGAGTTGACGCCTGGTCACTTGYTTGGTTCGRTGCCTKGGCATTCTAGCTCGAATATCTACTACTCTATTCATGAAGTTCACCTTTCTTCTTACCGTCCACATAGGCTTCGCCAACAATATAGGAGATGGCTACACCTGCAACAGTTAAGATGGATTCTGTGGGAAGGCTTAAGCCTAGCCCTTCATTTGCGATGACTAGTAGTCCAGTGACAACAGCCATTAGGAATTTACGTGATGTTAACTTTTTCACTCAGATCATCTCCTTTTCAATATAAAAAGAGCACAGCTTATATGCCATGCTCTCGATATACTCTTCGTTCAATTTTTTCAATACGATTCTCTAAGCCTTCAAGAGCTTCAGCTGTACGTTCTTGACTCGCATTAGAGCGTCTTAGATGTTCCATTAATTGTTTCTCTCGTTTTCTTGAATCCTCTCGGTTCTCTCTTATCTCTTTACGCATTTCATAAAATACACCTGCACCAAGAAGGATGAAGAGGATAGCAAACACGAATTGACTCTGTGCGATTTCGCTCGCTACTTGATATTCCACTTAGACACCCCTTTTATAAATAAAAAGAACCAACATAAGTTGGCTCCTAGTTATCCCCATAACTTTTCTGTATCAAGCGGGATATATACTTCCTTGCTATTAATCGCTTTATGAAGTATTGGCTTCTTAAATTGGATTTCTAACTCTTTGTCTACTTTACGTTTTCTCTCTTCAGCCAACTTATTAAATGTACTTTTACGTTTATGTGTACCCATGATGCTTCCCCTTTCCATAATCTATAGATATTATTTCCACAGGAAGGTTTTTTATCCTTTTTAAAAGAGATATTAATATGCTTATGAAAAGCCCCTACTTATTCAGCAGGAGCTTCCTCTACACCATTGATACGACCAATGATCTTAGTTTTGATGACAGCCCTTAATGCATCCATTGCTTCATTTCCGTGATACTCTTCTGGTTCTAATGGAATATAGCCACTAAGGTTGATCTGACTCTTTGGATCACGTGCCTGGAATTGAACATGTACGGATGAAATGCCTCCATCTGCATAACGAATATTTGTACCTGTGATTTGGATTTCTAATTGTTGACTCATAATTATTCAGCTCCCTTTTCTGTTTGAGTTTCTTTTTGATCTACTTCAAATGCATCGTACAGATAGTCATAAATCTCTGAAGTTTGACCGTCATACTCTTCTTCTTCAAACTTGGCCAAGATCTGCTTCATGGTTCGAATGAGCTCACGGTGATCACCACCTTCAAGAATTAGTTCCTCTTCATTTAACTCTTTAACGTCCTCACGAAATGCTTCCATATCTTTGATGTCAAAGTTGCCATTCTTAACGATCGCTTCCCCTTTTTCATCTTTGTGAGAATGCTCTTTTGCAATCTCTTTGCGATCCTCATCAACCTTTTTAGCTCTCTCATCAAGCAACTTGATAAAATCACGACGGATACGAGATTGCTTTCTTACTAGTTTTAACTCGTAAAGATAATTGATTGCTGGTACCACTTTTCCGTTTTCGATTGCTACTTTCATAATAAAATTCCTCCTATGCCACAAGGGCTTCTAATTGTTTTATTTTCTGTTTCATGTATTGATTTTCGATTTCAAGCCAGTTAACACGATCTTCGAGCTCACTCACACTAACTGAAAGCTCTTGAGTAGCCTTCACATTGTAATGAATCAACGTATTCGTATTGATCGCTTCATGATCAGCCGTTGCAACTGCGGGACTATCCTCGGCAATTAAACCGACTTTCCGGTCATAAATTCCGTTCTGCAGGTTATCAATCAAATCATACCCCACGACTTTTAAGCCATTAATGACGTGTAACCCAATGTCATCAATCGCTTCGATGTTCGTTTTCAGTTTACGACTGGAAGATGTAATGAAATCGGATGCTCCAATTGCAGCATAAGCCGTATCTGCTGCATTTCTTACTTCAAATCGATTAGTGTCTTTTCTCCCTTTGAGAATGTTGTTTCCAGCACGAAAAAGTGCGTGACCAGTATTTGAACGATCAAAGATGAAGTCTTGACTACCTTGTACCATCACACTAAAATTATTTCCTGCGTTTATGCTTACATAATTACTACTGTGATGAAACCTTAGAGAAATTGATGAAGTTCTAGGTTGCAATAACAAATCACCAGTAGCGTTGAAAGCAGTAATTGTCCCGAAATCACCAAATCGAAGGTATGCGGTATCATGATAGCTACCTCCAATTTCCTTACCTATATACAAGTTTTGCCCTACTGTGGCATCTTCGGTAATGTCAATCTTCACACCACTTATGGTTCCGCCATTCAGACKATCAGCGCTTAAAAACCCGGCTATAATCTTATCTGCACTTAAACTCGATATCTTCGCATTCGTGATCGCTGCATTTGCAATTTTGGCTGTATCAATAGCTAGGTTCGCAATCTTTGCGTTTGTAATAACAGCATCCTCTATTTGAGCTGTTCCAATGATGGCTGTTCCTAATTTCGCTCTAGTGATCGCTGCATTAGCTATGGCTGCACTACCAATCACAGCATTGTCAATCAAC